>JAOTUD010000427.1 GCA_029864065.1 Gammaproteobacteria bacterium
GCTTTTTCGGGCGACTTGTTCGCGTTGACCTTGACGATCAGGATGCCGCCGATCGAGCACAGCAGGCCCAGCGACGCCATCGCCAGCGGCAGGTACATCATCGCCGCCTGTCCGCCCAGCGCGTCGGTTGCGGCGAACGCCATGGTCGACGCGATCGCGATCGACGCAATCATCGCGCCGCAATAGGATTCGAAAATATCGGAGCCCATGCCCGCCACGTCGCCGACGTTGTCGCCGACGTTGTCGGCGATGACGCCCGGGTTGCGCGGGTCGTCCTCGGGAATGCCGGCCTCGATCTTGCCGACGAGGTCCGCGCCAACGTCGGCGCTCTTGGTAAAAATCCCGCCACCGACACGCGAGAACAGTGCTACGACCGAGGCGCCCATTGCAAAGCCATGGATCGCGTGCAGCGATTCAATGCTGTCGGAGAAAATGTAATATACGATACCGAGCCCGAGCAGCCCGAGTGAAGCCACCGCCAGGCCCATGATGGAGCCGCCGTAAAAAGCAACCGTCAATGCCGCCGCGGCGCCGTCGTTATGAGCGGCGGTCGTCGTTCTGAGGTTCGCGCGGGTGGCTGTATTCATGCCGATGTAGCCGGCCGAGCCGGAGGCCAGGGCACCCATCAGGAAGCAAAACGCGGTTCCCGGGCCGAGAAATTTATATAGCAGGACCAGCAGCACCGCGGCGAACATGGCCAGCATCTTGTATTCACGTTTCATGAATACCATCGCGCCGAGATGGATTTGATGGCCTATCTCGACGACCTTGCCCTCTCCCTCGGGATATTTTTTGACTGCCGCGTAGGTGATCGCGGCCGCGACCAGTCCAAAGGCGCCGATGACAGGCGGCAAGAGGTTGTTAAACTCCATACTGATTCCCCAAGATAATGTGGTGATATTTTTTGGTATTTTGGCCCCGCCGCATGCCGGGGCCTGAAAAATCGCGTGAATCATATCGGGTTTTAACGGCAGATTGAAATTTCTTTACATTTTTTCGGACCTTTTTTCGGTATTTTTCTGCTATTGTCGCAACATCCGCCAATGATCCTGAGTTCCGAAGGTAAATTCCGTTTTAATGTCGAAGCGAGAGCAGTTAAAGGACGATTTCCTCGAGAACCGACTGATCAGGCGCCGCCTGGTGCTTGCCGCGATAATTACGCTCGTCCTGCTCAGCCTCGTGCTCGGCAGGCTATACGTGCTTCAGGTCGTCGAATACCAGCATTTTGCGACGCTTTCGGACAGCAATCGAATCCGTATCAAGGCCCTGCCGCCCACCCGTGGACTGATATTCGACCGCCGTGGCGTGGTCATGGCAAACAATTTGCCGACCTACCGTCTCGAAATCGTGCGCGAGCAGGTGGACGACTTCGAACAGACGCTCGCCGAGCTCATGCAGTATGTCGATTACAGCGACCAGGACCTGAAGCGTTTCCGGCAGTCGTCCGAGCGCCGGCGCCCGTTCGAGAGTATCCCGTTGAAACTGAATCTTACCGACGAGGAGGTCGCGCGGCTGGCGGTGAATCTGCACAAGCTCGAGGGTGTCGAGATCAACGCCCGGCTAACCCGTAACTATCCGCAGGGCAGGCACGCGGTACATGCGCTCGGTTACGTCGGCCGTATCGACGAGCGTGACCTCAACGAAGTGGACGAGGTCGACTATGCCGGCAGTACCCACATCGGCAAGCTCGGGCTCGAAAAATTCTACGAGCACGAGTTGCACGGCACCGTCGGCGTGCAGCAGGTCGAGGTCAACGCCAATGGACGGACCTTACGGGTGCTCAGCGAGTCGCCGCCGATCCAGGGCAATAACCTGCATTTGACGATCGACTCGCGCTTGCAGCGGGTAGCCGAGGAAGCGTTCGGCGATCAGAGCGGTGCGGCGGTGGCCATCGACCCCAATAACGGCGAGATACTGGCGCTGGTGTCGATGCCGATTTTCGACCCCAATCTGTTCGTCAACGGCGTCAGTTTCGAAAACTATAACCAGCTGCGCGATTCGCCCAGCCGCCCGCTGTTCAACCGCGCCCTGTCGGGGCAGTATCCACCCGGATCGACTACCAAGCCTTTTTACGGACTGGCCGGCCTGGAGACCGCCATTGCCAATAAAGAACAGGAGACCTACTGCGTCGGTTACTACCTGCTGCCGAACGAAGAACGCAGGTATCGTGACTGGAAAAAGGAAGGCCACGGCGCGACCAATATGACCAAGGCCATCGTCCAGTCCTGCGATGTTTATTTCTACGACCTGGCCTACCGGCTTGGCATCGACCGCATGTCCGCGTTCATGGCGCAGTTCGGCTTCGGCGTAAAAACCGGAGTCGACAGCACCGGGGAGCGCAACGGTTTGCTGCCGTCACGCGAATGGAAGCGTCGTATCGAGGGCATGCCCTGGTTTCCTGGCGAAACCCTGATTACCGGGATCGGGCAGGGCGCGCTGCTGGTTACGCCGATTCAGCTTGCCAATGCAACCGCGGGATTCGCGCTGCAGGGGATAAGATATCAGCCGCACCTGGTCAAATCGGTAGAAAAGATACCCGAATACAGCCTGGTCGATATCGCAAGCCGCGTTGCCGGTCGTTACGAAATATTGAAACAGAATAACTGGGAACATGTGCACAATGCCATGGTAAAAGTGGTGCATGGATTGCGCGGCACCGCGTTTCGAATTTCCCGTGGAATGAAGTACAAGGCCGCCGGTAAAACCGGTACCGCGCAGGTCTTCGAGGTTGCCCAGGACAAAGAATACGATGAAGAAACGGTTGCCAACAAACTGCGCGATCACGCTCTATTCATCAGCTACGCACCGGCCGAAAAACCGCGTATCGCGGTTGCCGTGATCGTCGAGAACGGCGGTCACGGCAGCTCGGTGGCGGCGCCGATCGCGAGACGAATCATGGATGCCTACCTGCTGGATCCGTCATGAACCAGGCGTTCGACTCTGACTCCGTTTCCATTACGCGCAGGATCATGGATGCGCTGCGTCTCGATCCGGTGCTGCTGTCGTTGCTGCTCATTCTTGCCCTGTTCGGCAGCATGGTGCTGTACAGTGCGAGCGGATCCGATACCGCGGCGGTCATCCGCCAGGGGATCCGAATCGCGGTTGCGTTGTTATTACTGGTCGCCGCGGCCAACGTCCCGCTACGCATGTTACGCAAGATTTCGGTTTGGCTTTACCTGGGCGGGGTCGCGCTACTGGTCGCGGTAATGCTCTTCGGCGAGGTCGGCAAGGGCGCGCAGCGCTGGCTCGATCTGGGCTTTATCCGTTTTCAGCCTTCGGAGATGCTCAAGCTCGCGGTGCCGATGATAGTCGCAACTTACCTGTCAGACCGGGTTTTGCCGGTTGGTCTGAAGGAATTGATCGTCTCTTCGATACTGGTGATGATCCCGGTCGTGCTGATCGCGCGACAGCCGGATCTTGGCACCGCGATACTGGTTGGCAGCGCCGGGTTTTTCGTGCTGTTTCTGGCCGGGGTGCGCTGGCGTATAATAATCAGTCTCGGTGTTTTATTTTCGGCGCTGGCGCCGCTATTGTGGAAGTTTGCGCTGCATGATTACCAGCGTAACCGTATATTGACCTTGCTGGATCCCGAGAGCGATCCG
>JAOTUD010000429.1 GCA_029864065.1 Gammaproteobacteria bacterium
CTATTCTCGGCGCTATCGCGCCAGCACGAATTCGAGGCCGATGAATTTGCGCATTCCAATAGCAACTACAAAGCATTGATTTCGGCCCTTGTCAACCTCTACCGGGACAACGCGAGCACGCTCACCCCCGATCCCATTCACTCGATTTTTTACGATTCGCATCCCCCGGCCACGATTCGCATCAATCGTCTCGAAACGATCGCGGGCAATGGCGCCTCCGGCTAGCCGAGTCAGTTATTGCACGAGTCGATCCATGAGCAGGCTTGCTAATGGCAAAGCGAAGGCTTAGCCGGCAGCAAAAAAATCGCATACAGGCCGCCCAGCAAGCGTTCTCCGCGAGTCATGATCAAACACCCGGCCTGGTGGTCTCGCACCAGGGGGGCCGGATACTGGTCGAACTCGACGCGACGGAAACCATCGAATGCAAGATCAAATCCAACCTCGGAACGATCGTTTGCGGTGATCGCGTGACTATCGAAACCACCGCACAGTCAGAGCATCGCGTGATGGGAATACTGGCCCGGGACAACCTGCTGCAGAGAGTCGACGGTTTCGGCCAGGTGCGTGCGGTGGCGGCCAACATCAGCCAGCTATTCGTCTGCCTTGCCATTAGCCCCCGGCCCAACCTTTTCCTGCTGGACCAGTACCTGCTATCGGCCGAACAGCAACGCATCGACGCGCTCATTCTGCTGAACAAGATCGACCTCGCGGATGATGAACGGGATCCATTCGGGCTGCAGCAGATTTACCAACCGCTGGGCTATCCAATCGTCGCCACCAGCGCCAGCAGCGGAACCGGGATGAACGAATTCAAATCCCTGCTGGCAGATCAGGTATCGGTGCTGAGCGGCGTATCGGGCGTCGGCAAGTCGTCATTGACGAGTTGGCTGCTGCCCGACGAAGAAATCAAAATTGCACAGATTTCCGAGGCCAACGAGGAGGGGCGTCATACCACGCGCGCCAGCCGGCTCTACCATTTGCCGTCCGGTGGCGATCTTATCGATACCCCGGGGGTAAGAGGATTTAGCCCTTTCGTCGATCGCGAAACCCCGCTCGCGCTGGGTTTCAGGGAAATCAGGGACCTCGGCGACCATTGCCGTTTTCACAATTGCCAGCACCGCAACGAACCCAGTTGCGCGGTCATCGCCGCGGTCGAATCCGGGGAGATGTCCGTGTCACGCTATCAGAATTACCTGAAGATGCTGGCGTCGGGCGCGGATTCCTAGGAGGCGGAAATACCGTGCAACTGTCTGCCGCCGACCAGGTGCATGTGCAGGTGAAAAACTTCCTGGCAACCGTGTTTGTTGCAGTTGACAACCAGCCTGTAGCCATCCTCGGCAATGCCTTCGTCCTGCGCAATTTTTTGCGCGGCCAGCACCATCTTGCCGATCAGCTCGGCCTGCTCCGGCCTGATGTCGTTGACGGTCGCGATTTCGATCTTGGGGATAACCAGCACGTGCGTCGGGGCCTGCGGGTTGATATCGCGAATCGCAATGATTGCGTCGTCTTCATAAACGATATCGGCCGGCAGTTCACGGTTGATAATACGGGTAAATAAGGTTTCCGACATAATTCTTTCCTCCGCTTTGTTGCTCGCTAACCGAATTGCTGGCGACCGGAAAGCGCTCTCGACAGGGTGCCGCCGTCGACGAACTCGAGTTCTCCACCCAGCGGTATGCCACGCGCCAGCCTGCTGCTGATGACTCCATGCCTGGCGGCAAAATCGGCAATGTACTGGGCCGTGATATCGCCTTCCACGGTAGCGCTGGTCGCGAGGATGACTTCTTTGACGGTACCACTACCAAGCTGCTGCTCGAGGTCATCGAGCCCCAGCTGATCCGGCCCGAAACCATCGAGCGGGGAGAGACGCCCCAGCAATACAAAGTAGCGCCCCCGGTAAGCCCCGGATGACTCGACCGCGAGAACGTCTGCCGGAGCTTCGACGACGCAGATAACATCCTGCTCGCGTTTGGCATCGCTGCAGGTCGCGCACAGTTCGCTATCGGAAAAATTGCGGCATCGGCCGCAATGCCTGACTTTCTGCAGCGCGTTACCGATGGCGTCGGCGATTCGCCTGGCGCCCTGCTGGTCGCGTTCGAGCAAATGCAAGGCCATGCGCTGTGCCGACTTTTGCCCCACTCCCGGCAGGCACTTGAGCGACTCGATCATCTCGTCCAGGCTGGTTGACGACATCGGTTAAAACGGCAGCTTGAAACCCGGTGGGAGGTTAAGCCCTGCCGTCATTTCCTGCATCGCGGCCTGGTTCGATTTTTCGACCTTGTGGACGGCATCGTTTATGGCTGCCGCAACCAGGTCCTCGAGCATTTCGACATCTTCATCGACCAGGCTGGGATCGATGTTGACGCGGTTGACTTCGTGGGTGCCTCGCATCACGACCGAAACCATACCGCCACCGGCCTCACCGGTGACTTCCTTGTGGGCGAGTTCACGCTGCGCCTTTTGCAGGTTCTCCTGCATTTCCTGCGCTTTCTTCATCATGTCGCCGAGGGCGCCTTTCATTACCTCACCTCATCATTTACCGATATTGTCGATCCTGACCACGCTCGCTTCATCGAGTTCCACGGCAAACGCATGCTGCAGTTTGCGCACGACCGCGTCTTCCCTGATGGATTCGATGACCGCCTGTCGCTCCTGTTCCAGTCGCCTCGATTTTGCCTGCAACGGTGTAATTCCATGCAATGGCTGCATCGCGATCAATTCCAGCTGCAATGATACCTCAAGTTTTTGTTCTAGCGCCTGCCTAATTTCGGAGACGATGACCGCGGTGGCAAGCTCATGAATTTCGGGCAGCAGCGCGAGCCTCAAGCGACCGTCCTGAGAGGATTCCACTGCGCTGTTCGCGACAATTTCCTGCGCCAGGCCCGTGAGTCCGAGATGATAGGCAAGCCTGGGCCAGTTGAGCGCCGCCGCGGGTTGCCCTGCGGGCGCAATGCCGTTCCCGCTCGGGGGTTCCTGTTGCGCATGCTGTGCCGGCGTATCCGGTTGTTGCAGCAGGGGCTCTGTCTGTTGCGCTATCGGCCCGGGTTGCGGGATTAAACCCGGTCCTGTTTCAGGCTTTTTTTTTACCGTATCCTGCATTGTTTCTACGGCACAAAGCGGTGTAAACGCGATCAGCCGTAACATCAGCATTTCGAAACCGGTAGCCTCGTCGGGGCAAAGCAGGAGGTCACGACGGCCCTGCAGCATGATCTGGTAGTACAGCTGAATTTCCTCGGGCGACCAGGCGCTGCCGTATTTCTGCAGGATTTCGACCGGGTAGTCGTCCGCGTCGACGAGTCCCGCTTGCGTCTGGAACAGCGCTATCTGTTGAATCAGGCCTATCATTTCGGCGCACACCCGCTGGTAGTCGGGGTTATGTTCGATCACGGCCCGGGCCTCGCGTAATATTGTCGCCGCCTGCTGATCGACGAGGGCATCGAACAACCTGAACAGGTAATCACGCGCGATCGATCCCAGCATGGACTGGACCGTCTCCTGTTTCACTTCTCCCGCACCGTAACCGATCGCCTGATCCAGCAGGCTCAGCGCATCGCGCATGCTGCCGTCGGCGGCACTGGCAAGCTGCCCGAGCGCATCCAGT
>JAOTUD010000428.1 GCA_029864065.1 Gammaproteobacteria bacterium
GCCTTTTTCCGCAAAGCCTGGAGAACGTGAAACCGATTCTCTACCTCGAATACGGGATCGACTGGGCCTGGCGCCAGATGGCGGCGCTAGGCAACTTCGTCGCGTTGATGGTGACCCTGGCGGTTTGCAGGCCGGTGTCCCTGATCGACACCGACACGGCCGGGCGGCTGCGCGAAATCATGCTGGCGCGCAGCTTCCTGATTGCGAGCCTCGTCTTGATCGGCATCCTGCTGTTGCTCGAAGCCTACACCGATTTGTACGGCAAGTTTCCGCGGGAATGGGAATACAGTTTCCGCACACCGGTCAACCAGTACATGGACGAACTCGTTACCGACAAGTTGTTTTACGCGATTACACAGAGCATCAAGGAAGGCCTGTTCTACGGTCTGATCAACCCGATGAATACCTTCCTGAAGGGTTTGCCGTGGTGGTACACGACCGCGGTGTTTACGGTCGGCGCTTACCTGTTCAGCGGCAGGGGGCTCGCGATCGTAACGCTGCTCGGCATGCTCTTCATTGGCGCCACCGATCTGTGGAGCTTCGGCATGATCACCTTGACCACGGTTATCGTATCGGTGTTGATCTGTTTCGTCATCGGCGTGCCGCTCGGGATCCTGTCGGCCTATAGCAAAACCGCCGACGCGCTGGTGCGCCCCGTCCTCGACACGATGCAGACCATGCCGGTATTCGTCTACCTGGTGCCGGTCATCATGCTGTTCGGCGCCGGGCAGGTGCCCTCGGTCATCGCCACGGTGATATACGCGTTACCACCGCTGGTGCGCTGCACCACGCTCGGCATCCGCGAGCTTCCGAGCGAGATAAACGAGGTTGCGAACTCATTCGGTGCCAACCTGGTGCAGTCCCTGACCAAGGTAAAAATCCCGATGGCGATTCCGGCGATCATGGTCGGCATCAATCAGGGCATCATGATGGCGCTGGCGATGGAGGTCGTAACGCCGCTGATCGGCGGGCAGGGTCTCGGGCTGCAGGTATTCGACGGCATGAACCGCGCCAGTATCGGCATTTCGCTGGAGGCAGGGCTTGGCGTCGTGCTGCTCGCGATCATACTCGATCGTTTATCGCAGGCCTGGACCAGGACCCAGCGCCAGGCGATGGGAATGCTCTGATATCTCGCGTTGGCGTGGGCTCGACACGGAGCCGGTCAAGCAGTATTATCCTCTGAATCCGCCGTCCACAGGCGGGAGTAAAAATGAAATCCGAAGAGAGGAGATAGAAACATGTCGTTAAAATTCAAAACAGTGCTGGCTACGGCAATTCTGGCGCTGAGTCTGGGCTCGATGCCCTCGGCCCATGCCGCCAAGCGCCTGACCGCACCGGACCCGGACTGGACCGGTGGCGTGGTGACCTGCCGTGTCGCGGAATACATCATGGAAAACGAACTGGGATACAAGATCAAGACGGTTACCATGCCGCCCGGTCCAGGTGTTTTCGAGGGCGTACGTTCCGGTGATCTCGATTTCGCCTGCGAATCGTGGCCCTCGTACAATCCCGCCGGTGACAAGTACATCAAGGAATTCGGTGGTGACGGTTCGGTAGCCTATCTCGGCGCAACCGGGATCGTCGGCGTCAGCGGATACTTCGTGCCACGCTACGTCATCGAGGGCGACAGCTCTCGCGGTATTCCGGCTTCCGCGCCGGCCCTGAAGTCGTACAAGGACCTGAACCGCTACAATAACCTGTTCAGGAGCCTCGAGTCTGGCGACAAGGGTAACCTGATCGGCTGTCCGGTTGCGGCCTGGCTGTGCGACGATCAGAAGCGCCTGGATCTGCTGGGCGTCAATTTCCATGCACAGGCGCTCGGTTCCGAAACCGCGCACTGGGCGGAGATTCGTGCCAAATACAAGCGTGGTGAGCCATTTGTCGCTTACGCCTGGGCGCCTCACTGGATCCATGCGGAGCTGGATCTGGTCGAAATCGAGTTGCCGCCTTACGATGAAGCCAAGTGGCCGGCGACCAACTGGGCCCAGGACATCACCCATTTCCATGGGCAGGTGAGCATTCCCAAAGATCACCCGGAAGTCGCTACCCTGCTGCAGAAGATGAACCTGACCAACGACATGCAGGCCGGGATGATCTACGAGATCGACGTCAAGAAGCGCGATCTCGACGAGGTTGTCGAGGAATGGATGCAGAAAAACGAAAGCGTCTGGCGCCAGTGGTTACCCTAGACTGAAATCGATTCGAGAAGGCTCCGCAAGGAGCCTTTTTTTCGCCGGGGGACAAGATTGAACGACAACGTACTGGTTATCATGTCGGACGAGCACACCCGCTCCGTCATGGGCGCCTATGGCAGCGAGGTCGTACACACGCCGTCGCTGGACGAGCTCGCCGCCGGCGGAATCCGCTTCGATAACGCGTATACTCCTTCACCGATCTGCATCCCGGCGCGCGCCAGTTTCGCGACCGGCACCCAGGTATTCGAGCATCGTTGCTGGTCCTCGGCGGAACCCTACTACGGACAGCAGCAAAGCTGGATGCACCGGCTCAGGGACACAGGGCACGAGGTCGTATCGATCGGCAAGCTGCACTATCGTTCGGCCGGTGAAGATACCGGATTCAGCGAGTCGCTGTTGCCGATGTACCTGGCGAACGGGGGCAGGGGCTGGCCGCAGGGATTGCAGCGCAAGCCGATGGCCGATTTTGCCGAGGCCGTCGAGATGGCTGCGTTGATCGGACCCGGTGAAACCAGCTACACGCGCTACGACCGGGCGATAACCGCCGCCGCGGTGAAATGGCTTGGCAATCGGCACGGATCGCCCGGCAAGCCCTGGGTATTGTTCGTTTCGTTCATCTGCCCGCATTTCCCGTTGTCGGCGCCGCGGCAGTTTTACGACCTGTATCGCGATATCGAGTTACCCGTGCCCTACGACCGCGACGCCACCACGCGCCTGCGCCACCCGGTCATCGACGAGATGCGCCGCTTCTGGAACTATGCCGATTATTTCGATCCCGAGCGCGAGCTCGCGGCCCTGAAAAATTATTACGGCCTGTGCAGCTTCCTCGACGACAACGTCGCCCGCGTTCTGGCCGCGCTGCAGGCGTCGTCCTACGCAGACAACACCCAGGTCATCTATACCAGCGATCACGGCGACATGATCGGCAACCACGGCATCTGGGGTAAATGCTACATGTACGAGGATTCGGTCGGGATTCCGCTGACGCTGAGCGGCCCGGGCATCGCCGCGGGCACAAACCGGACCCCGGTCTCTCTTACCGATATCGCGGCCACGATCGAAAACGCCGTCGGCCTGCCGGTCGCGAGGCAGGACGAAGAATGGCGCGGCCGGGCGCTGCATGATTTCATCGACGATGCTCAAACCGATCGTGCCGTTTTGAGCGAATACCACGACGGCGGCAGCCCCTGCGGCTTTTACATGCTGCGTACCGGTGTGTGGAAGTATGTATATTTCGCGGACGAAAATCCGCCGTTACTATTCGATATCGACTCGGACCCGCGCGAGCTGCATAACCTCGCCGACGATCCCGCGCATGCCGATACGCTGGCCGGGCTGCGCGCGCGGCTTTACCGCATGGTCGATCCGGAGGCGACCAACCGGCTGGCATTCGCCGACCAGGCGCA
>JAOTUD010000020.1 GCA_029864065.1 Gammaproteobacteria bacterium
GCCTGGATCTGCCGCAGGTGCATTCCTGCTGGACGCTCGAGGATTCGCGCAACATCATCAAGCTCGCGCAGCCCGGCTCCAACGTGGTGTTGATCGGCGCCGGTTTTATCGGCTGCATCATCCTCGAGGCGCTGGTCAAGCGCGGCGTCAACCTCGCCGTGGTCGAAACCGGCAACCGCATGGTGCCGCGCATGCTCGACGAAAAGGCGGGTGGCCTGCTCGAAACCTGGTGCAAACACAAGGGTATCGACGTGCATACTTCCTGCAGCGTCGAGGGCATTAGCGACGCCGGTAAAGGCCAGGTCGAAGTTTCCCTGAGCGATGGCAGCAAGCTCAAAGCGGCGCTGGTAATTACCGCGACCGGGGTCAAGGCAAATACCGACCTGGTGCAGGGTACCGACATCAAGGTCGATCAGGGTATCCTGGTGAACCGCCGCATGCAGACCAGCAATCCCGACGTCTACGCGGCGGGCGACGTCGCGCAGGGCGTCGATTTCTCGACCGGCAACTTCGAGGTGCAGGCGATCCAGCCAACCGCGACCGATCACGGGCGCATCGCGGCGCTCAACATGGCTGGCAGGGATGACGAGCATCATGGCACGCTGAACATGAATGTGCTCGATACCGTGGGCCTGATTTCCTGCTCCTTCGGTCTGTGGATGGGTGTCGATGGCGGCGATAGCACCGAGCTCTACAACCCGGATGAGTACCAGTACATCAACCTGCAGTTCGACGGCGATCACCTGGTTGGCGCGAGTAGCGTCGGCAAGACCCAGCACGTCGGCGTGCTGCGCGGATTGATCGAGTCGAAAATTCACCTGGGCGAATGGAAGGGGCGCCTGATGCAGGATCCGACCGTGGTCATGGAAGCCTATGTCGCCTGTACCCAGGAACTCGGTTACGCCTGAGCGCGAATGAATATCAGCATCGAGTTTTACGCCTCGCTGATGAAGTATCTGCCGCCGGGGCAGAGCCGCTTCAGGCGCGACATCAAGATAGAGGACGGGTTGCTGCTCAACCGCCTGATCGAGAGCTACCATATTTCACCGGCGGAAGCGCATATCGTGCTGGTCAACGGCAATTACGTCAACGCCGAGCAGCGTGAATCCCGTGAGCTGGCAGAGGGCGACGTGGTGTCGATCTGGCCGCCCGTGGCGGGTGGTTGAACCGGGGAATCGGCGCGCCGTGGGCGTCTTTGATGAAGGCATCCGAAACGGTCTTCAATCTTCCCGGAGAATATGCCCTGCCTCATTTCCTGGAGAGCAATGAACGCTAATCCCGACCCACAGTCGAGCCGAGTCGAATACGAGATGGGCTACGGCGCCGATGAATTCGGCAAGGTGCTGCTCGGTCCGTTCAGCGGCGAACGCAGCGACTTCAACGCGGCCGCAATCGGCCGCCACCGCTGGCTGGTCTCGCTCGTCAACTCGGCCTTCGAACTCGAGATCGAAGTGGCCGAACAGCCGCCGCGCAAGATCGGGCTGTTCGTGTTACCGGTGCTCAAGGTGAACTTCCAGTTCGAGCGCGCGCAACCCGACGAGCGCGAACGTTTTTTCCATCGCTTCCACCAGTATTTTCACAAGGGCGGCGGATGAATCCCGAGCAGAAAGAACGCTTCGCGCGCCATATTCGCTTGCCGCAGATCGGCGAAAAGGGGCAACAGGCCATTCTCGATGCGAGCGCTCTGATCGTCGGCGTCGGCGGGCTCGGCTCGCCGGCGGCGATGTACCTGGCCGCGGCGGGCATCGGCAAACTGGTGCTTAGCGACTATGACATCGTCGAAACATCCAACCTGCAGCGCCAGATCATACATCGTGAAGCCGCGGTCGGTGAGCACAAGGTCGAATCGGGCAGGCAAACCGTCAGGGCCCTGAACCCGCGATGCGAGGTCGACGTTATTTCGTACCAGCTCGAAGGCGACGAATTGAAGCGGGTGGTAAGCTCGGTCGACATCGTGCTCGACTGTTGCGATAACTACCCGACCCGCTTCGACGTCAACCGCGCCTGTGTCGCCACCGTAACGGGTGCTGCGATCCGGCTCGAGGGGCAGATCATGAATTACCAGCCGGCTGCAAACAGCGCCTGCTACCAGTGTCTGTATACGCACGCCTACGGCGCCGAGGAGTCCTGCGAACTCGAAGGCGTGCTCGGTCCGGTGGTTGGCGTCATCGGCACGATGCAGGCGTTGCAAGCACTGTTGATTCTCGCCGGACAAGGCGAGGCGATGGTCAACCGCCTGTTGCTGTTCGACGCCTACGCGATGGAATGGCAGGCGGTAACCCTGTCGAAAAATCCCGGCTGCCCCGCCTGCGCAAAAACCTGACGCGACGCCTGCCGCCAGGCGTCAACGCATCAGCGATTCCAGTTTCCTGATCAACTCCGGGTCGTCCCACTCGATGGCCGCGTTGACACCGAACCTGATTTTGCCCTGTGGGCCGACGACGAAGGTTGACGGGTAAGTGATGACGTTCCAGGTCCTTGCGTATGCGCCGTCGGTGTCGAGCAGCACCGGGAAATCCACGTTGACCCGCCGCAGGAAATTCACCACGGTTTCCCTGTCTTCGGCGTAATTGATCGATATCAGTTCGAACGGGCGACCGGCCATCTTGAGCTGCAGTCGATTCAGCGACGGTATTTCCTCGATACACGGGGGGCACCAGGTTGCCCAGAAATTGACCAGGGTTACCCTGCCTTCAAAGTCGCTTCTGACGACAGGATTGCCATCGATATCGGTCAGTTTTATCGTCAGTGGCGGATTCTTGCCGTTGAATTCCTTCAGGTAAATATCGATTCCGCTTCTGACCGGCGCGGCGTTCGCGATCGCGGCCGGGCCGGCGGGAAACTCGTGTCTTGCCAGCACCGCGAGCATTTGCCTGATGTTGAGCGCGATCGGCGCGGCGCTGTCGATCATTGCGCGAGACGGCGGCTCTTCATAGAACAGGCTCATGACGCCGGGTACGATGCGAGTGTAAACAGGGTTTTCGTGCAAACGCAGTTTTTCCAGCAGCGCGGCAAAGCCGCCCGTGGTGCCGCTGTTCTGCGCCTGGTAAATCATCAACGGAATATTGGTCGACTCGACGATCGGCACATATTCCGGCTCGAGGCCGAGCGACGGGATATAGGCGTAGCTATAGGGCGTGAAGAGGACGGCGCCGACCAGGTACGGGTCGTCCAGTTTTCTGCCCTGCCAGCTGCGGGCTCCGAGCAGCGCGGCCATCGCGGCATAGGAATCTCCCGCCAGCGCAATTTTTTTGCCCGTATGCCGATGCACATATTCGACCAGGTCGGCGATCGTGTCGCCGTCGAGCCGTTTCAGCGAACTGCTGCCCTGCGGCAGAAACAGCGATTCCACGATATCGCTTTGCCAGACTTCGATACCCTGCGCGGCGAGCCTGCGGGCCATCGACCGATGGGTTTCGCGAAAACCGTACTCGGGGGCGATCCACAGCAGCAAATAGTCGCCGCTCGCGTCGAAGCGGCTAACGGTAACTTCGATATCGTCCGCTAGCGGCGCGGCAATTACCGTTTGTGGGCTGCCGTCGTCCGCATGGAAAATTTGCAGCCCGATAAGGAGCGAAAAAACAACGGGGAAGAATTTGCGCATTACCTTCGTTCGCCCTTGAAAGGATGCATCGCGGGGCTAGGTATCCGCCTGTCAGTCGACGTGTGGAAAGTAGCCGAGGTCGGCCTGTTGCCGTGGCCGCGGATGGCTATACCCAACATGCCCACGGCGATAGCGATGGCCGAATTTCCGGTGCATGCGATGATGCCGGGGACCCTGGTAGAGATAGGCCGGCAATGCGGAGACGGTTCTCGATGTCGCCGGTTGGTTGACGTACACAACCGCAGGACTCGAGGCCCGACGGTCCGCTTCGAATCCGGCCTTTTCGAGCGCCAGCTTGTCGCGCTCGATTCGTTCGCGGCGCATGCGTTCCCATTGATTGGTTATCGAATAATAATTCTCTGCCGGACTCCCGGGTTCGGAGTGTGCCGTCGGGACATCGATCACGGTAACCGGGATTTCGCCGCTCGCGGGTGCCTCGTCGGAGTAATGCGTGACGCCGTCGGTATCGACCCATTTATGAATAACCGCCGCCCCGGCGGGAATCGATAGGCAGGCGGCAAGGGTCATGATGATTAACTGTTTAAGTGCGCGATTCATAAACCTTTCGACCGAGATGATCGAATCCGGTTCGGGTCGGGATGAACAGGACTTCCCGGTACCGCTGTAACCGATGTTAGTAGACGATTCGCGAAGTCATGTGAACGCATGCTTACGGCAACAATGGTGCGAGGGAGCGGTTTCATGGCTTCGGGCCTGCGGCCAGGTCCGAAATGATCAACAGGACACCGATCACCGAAAAAGCGGCGCCAATTACGGCCAGGCGCGCGGTCAGTTCGGAGTAGGCGACGCGCGCGAGCAGCGGGCTTTGCAGGCGGTCCTTGAGCCAGAACAGGCCGATGATGATGGTCAACATCAGGACCCCGGCCAGTAAAAAAAACATCGGTAAAACCCTCGGTAGCGGCTCGTTTAACCTGGCCCCGTCACGTTTTTCGAAAGCGAGGCGGCATTCGGCTTATTGCGCTAACAGCACGAACTCGACGTCGGCAAACAGCACCGGCTGCTCGTCAATATAACCCTCCTCGACAAACACCGCCAGCTCGGGGTAAGGCGCTTCCGCCATATTGACGTCGCCTTTGAAAAAAATGCGCGTGACCAGTTGCCGATGGGTTGGATGGCTGATGACGAAATGGATATGCCGCGCGCGGTACCCCTGGTTATGGCCCGGCAACACGGTGCTGATGCCGAAGCTACCGTTTTGCTTCGTTTTTATACTTGCCCGCAGCGGCGGGTAATCTCCGTAGGCGTCGGTGTGCCAGAGTTCGACCAGTGCATCCGCGAGCGACACGCCCAGCGTGTTCAAAACCCGACCCCTCAGCTGCAGGCGCTCGCCGGCTGCCCCGGTTCCCACAGGCTTTTGACGAAAGGGGCGCCGGGCTGGTACCAGGGCCCCGTATGGGTTTCGAGCGTGGGTTCCAGATTGCCGTTCGCGGCCAGCGCAGTACTGCCCACGAGGATGGTGCCTGTAACAATCAACCACTGCGGGAGTCGAAGCATGGATTTACCCCGATAAACTGCCCCTCGTCCTGTCCACGCGACGGATGTCCAGGGGTCGGTGGCTGAATTGGGTAGTTACTTCTTCAGCAAATCCCGAATTTCACCCAGCAGAACTTCTTCTGCGCTCGGCCCGGGTTCCGGGGCGGGTGCCGGCGCCTCTTCCTTTTTCTTCATCGAGTTCATCGCCTTGATGACGAGGAAGATCGCGAAGGCGATGATCACGAAATCGACCACAGTCTGGATGAACGACCCGTAATTAACCATAACCGCCGCGGTGTCTCCGACGCCTTCTTTCAACATGATCGCGAGGTCGCGAAAGTCTACGCCACCGAGCAGCAGGCCGATGGGCGGCATCAGAACATCCGCGACGAAAGAAGAAACGATTTTTCCGAACGCGCCTCCGATCACGATACCGACCGCCATGTCGACCACGTTACCGCGCATCGCAAAATCTTTGAATTCAGTCATCATACTCATTGGTTTTTCCCCATTTAGTCTATGGTTTTTTGTTCGTGGCTGGTGCCACTGTTTGTAGCGAGCCGTGGCCCTGACGCAATGTCCGAGAGCGAATACTACTTTAGTTCCTGTGCTTAAGCGACAACTTGTCTGCGTTTGAACACGAAACGGGCGACCACGATTATGATGATCGTCACGGTCGCGACCTGTACCGGCGCCCAGGCGCGTTGCCAGTCGGCAGCGGCGAGTGGCCCGCAAAAATCGAGACCGCCGAGCGTGGCCGTCTCCACGGCCTTCGCGATCGGGCCAATGGCCAACGGAAGCAGCACGATCAGCGGCAACGCGAGCCACTTCAGATAAACGATTACCGCCGTGAGGCGATGCGCCAGTCCAAGCAGCATCGAGGCTGCGATTGCGACCGGGCAAGAGGCTAGCACCAGGCGGTAAAGCTCCGTACCCTCGGTGCCGCAGCCAACCTGGGGGATTACCCCGAGCCAGATAAAATAGCTGTAGATGATCAGCCAGCCGACGAGATTGCAGCCCAACCGCAGCAATATTTCAGAAAACCGCATATCGGTAAACGTATCCGTTCGATTCGCAAGCCCGCAAGGAGCGTCAGAGAATAAGGGGCAGTCAAATCAATGTCCAGTGCGGCAGTTGACCCGGATCAGTTTCCCTCGCCGATCCACAACCGGCTTACAATAGGATTAGCGTTGCTTTAAAATTCTGCGCTGCATTCTTGCACGCCCTCTACACGCTCGATATTAACAGGTAATAAAAATGGCCAGGTTTCAGGATTCGAAAATGAGTCGATGGGTAATCGCGCTGGGGGCAGGATTTGCAATGCTTGCGGTAATGACCGGCGCGTTTGGCGCGCACGGACTCAGGCGGGTGCTGGACGGCTACCACCTCGGTATCTTCGAAACCGCCGTCAGGTACCAGATGTACCACGCGCTCGCGCTGTCGATCGTCGGCGTGATCGCCGCAGTCCCGGAATTTTCCCGGCGCTGGCTGATGTTGGCCACGATCGCGTTCGTGCTGGGTATCGCGCTGTTCAGCGGTTCCCTGTACCTGCTCGCGTTGAGCGGTATCGGGTGGCTGGGCGCGATCACGCCTTTCGGCGGCATCGCGCTTATCCTGGGCTGGCTGGCCCTGATCGTCGTCATGCTGAAGCGCGAGTCGTAAACCATACGCTAAATTCTGGCGCTGCAAAAAAATGTGAAGGATCATGCCAAATGGCTGTACAATCCTGCTCTGCTGTTAGTCGACTTTACCAGCAAGGTAACCCAAGCCGATCAACGCACAACCATAAAACCAAAGTTGAGTAAATCTGCAACGATTACTCAGGCTAATAGCCAAAGTGGAGAAATCATAATGAAATCAAGATTTGTTTTGGCGGCGGTGGTTGCATTATTTGCGACCCAGCTGCATGCAAAAACCCTCATCTTCTGTTCCGAGGGATCACCGGAAGGATTCACCCCGTCGCTATATACGGCAGGCACGACCTTCGACGCATCATCGCGCCAGGTTTACAACCGCCTGGTGGAATTCGAAATCGGTACCACCAAAATCATCCCGGGCCTGGCCGAGAGCTGGACGATCTCTCCGGACGGATTGATTTATACCTTTAATCTGCGCAAGGGCGTCAAGTTCCATACCACCAGGAATTTTACCCCGAGCCGCAATTTCAACGCCGAGGACGTGCTGTTCTCGTTCGAGCGCCAGTTTTCCAAGGATCATCCCTATCACATGGTCTCCGGCGGCGCCTACGAGTATTTCAACGGCATGTCGATGCCGGACCTGATCAAGCGCATCGAGAAGGTCGACGACTATACCGTCAGGTTCATATTGAATCGCCCCGAGGCGCCGATGATCGCCAACCTGGCAATGGATTTCGCGTCGATTCACTCGGCCGAGTACGCCGAGAAGATGGCGACGGCAGGCACCATGGATACCTTTGATCAGAGCCCTGTCGGTACCGGTCCGTTCCAGCTGGTGGCCTACCAGAAAGACGCCTTCATCCGCTACAAGGCCCACCCGGATTACTTCCGCGGTAAGGCGGCCATCGACGACCTGGTATTCGCGATCACCCCGGACGCTTCGGTTCGCTACCAGAAACTGAAAGCGGGCGAGTGCCACGTCATGCCTTACCCGAACCCGGCCGATATCGCCGCCATGCGTACCGATCCCGCGGTTAACCTGATGAGTCAGGAAGGCCTCAACGTCGGTTACCTGGCCTACAACGCGCTGATGCCGCCGTTCGATAATCCCCGGGTGCGCAAGGCCCTGAACATGGCGATCAACAAGCAGGCCATCATCGACGCCGTATTCCAGGGCGCCGGCAAGGTCGCCAAGAATCCGATCCCGCCGACCATCTGGTCTTACAACAACGCCACGGTCGACGATTCCTATGATCCGGCCGCCGCGAAGGCTGCGCTTGCCGCGGCAGGCGTCAAAAACCTGAAAATGAAGGTGTGGGCGATGCCGGTACAGCGTCCCTACAATCCCAACGCACGGCGCATGGCCGAGCTGATCCAGGCCGATTTCGGCAAGGTTGGCGTCGAGGTCGAGATCGTCTCCTACGAATGGGGTGAATACCTGAAACGCTCCAAGGAAAAGGATCGCGATGGCGCGGTGCTGCTCGGATGGACCGGCGACAACGGTGACCCGGATAACTTCCTCGCGGTGCTGCTCGGCTGCGACGGCGTTGGCGGTTCCAACCGCGCGCAATGGTGTTACAAGCCGTTCGAAGACCTGATCCAGAAAGCCAAGGTAGTCTCGGACATCGCCGAGCGCACCAGGCTCTACGAGCAGGCGCAGATCGCATTCAAGTCGCAGGCGCCCTGGGCTACTATCGCGCACTCGGTGGTGTTCAAACCGCTGCGCAAGGAAGTCGTCGGGTTCAAGATCGATCCGTTCGGCGGCCACTCCTTCTACGGCGTGGACTTGAAATAAACAGCGATTAAATAAGGCCCCACAAACCAGCGTGGGGCTTTTTTTCGACTTTAATTTCGAAGCAGTTACGCGCGGATGTTCAGGTTTTTACTCTCCAGGCTGACGATGATCGTGCCGACCTTTATCGGCGTCACCATCGCGGCCTTCTCCTTCATACGATTATTGCCCGGCGATCCGATCCTGCTGATGGCCGGCGAGCGTGGCGTGACCCCCGAGCGCCGTGCCGAACTCGAGGCCGTCATGGGTTTCGATCGACCCCTGTGGGAACAATATCTCGGTTTTCTCGGCGACCTGCTACAAGGCAACCTCGGCGTGTCGATAGTGACCAAGGCTCCGGTGCTGGAAGAATTTCTCGGGCGCTTCCCGGCGACTCTCGAGCTCTCCGTAATCGCCATCGTGTTTGCGGTCGCGCTCGGTCTGCCGGCCGGCGTAATTGCCGCGGTGCGGCGTGGATCCATATTCGACCATACCGTGATGGGGATTTCGCTAACCGGCTACTCGATGCCGATATTCTGGTGGGGCCTGCTGCTGATCATATTGTTTTCCGGGATACTGGGCTGGACGCCGGTCTCCGGACGTATTTCTTTCCTTTACTATTTCGAGCCGGTGACCGGTTTCATGCTGATCGATTCGTTGCTCTCCGGTCAGCCCGGCGCGTTTCAATCCGCCGTGATGCACCTGATCTTGCCCGCGGTCGTGCTCGGCACGATACCGTTGGCGGTTATTGCAAGGCAGACGCGCTCCGCGATGCTCGAGGTTTTGAGCGAGGACTACGTGCGCACCGCGCGCGCCAAGGGCCTGTCGCCAGCGCGCGTCATCGGCGTGCACGCGCTGCGCAATGCGCTGATAACCGTGGTAACCGTAATCGGCCTGCAGGTTGGCGTACTGCTCGCCGGTGCGATACTGACCGAGACCATTTTTGCGTGGCCAGGCATCGGCAAGTGGATGATCGATTCGATTTTCAGGCGCGATTACCCGTCGGTGCAGGGCGGCCTGCTGATGATTGCGTCGATCGTGATGCTGGTGAACCTGATCGTCGATCTGACTTACGGGTTGATCAATCCGAGCATTCGGCACGAGCGCTGACGCATGGCGGAACTGGACAGCTCGACCGCGCAGATAGGGACCTTCAGGTATAGCCTGTTCGAGTTCTGGCGCTATTTCCGCGAAAACCCGGGCGCGGTGGCGGGGCTGTACTTCATCCTGCTGGTGCTATTCTGCGCGCTTTTCGCCGACGTGATTGCGCCCTGGGATCCCACCCTGCAAAACCGCGACGCGTTGCTGCAGCCGCCGGTGTGGCAGGAAGGCGGCAGCTGGGATTACATCATCGGCACCGACGCGGTCGGGCGCGATTTATTGTCACGCATAATCTATGGTGCGCGATATTCCATGTTCATCGGCGCCATGGTCGTCACGCTGTCGATGAGCGCGGGTGTCATGCTGGGATTGATCGCCGGATATTTTCGCGGCCGTATCGAAACCACGATCATGCGCATCATGGACGTGATCCTCGCATTTCCGAGCTTATTGCTTGCGTTAGGGCTGGTAGCAATCCTGGGACCCGCGCTGATCAACGCGATGATTGCGATCGCGATCGTGCTGCTGCCGCATTTCGTTCGCCTCACCCGTTCCAGCGTGATGTCCGAGAAAAACAAGGAATACGTGATTGCCAGCCGCCTGGCAGGCGCGAGCCACCTGCGGCTAATGATAAACACCATCCTGCCGAATTGCATGGCGCCATTGATCGTGCAGGGAACCCTGTCATTTTCGAACGCGATACTCGACGCGGCGGCGCTAGGTTTTCTCGGCATGGGCGCACAGCCGCCGACGCCGGAATGGGGTGCGATGCTGGCCGAGGCGCGCGAATTTATCCTGCGCGCCTGGTGGGTGGTGACTTTCCCGGGCCTCGCGATTCTGCTGACGGTATTGTCGATCAACCTGATGGGCGACGGCTTGCGCGATGCGCTCGATCCGAAGATGAAGCGTTCCTGATGTCGTTGTTGTCGATCAGAAACCTGAGTGTGCGCTTCAAGACCGCGCATGGCCTGTTTACCGCGGTGGAAAACGTGTCGCTCGACGTCGAGCACGGCGAAGTGCTGGCGATCGTCGGAGAATCCGGCAGCGGTAAGTCGGTGGCGATGCTGGCCGTCATGGGGTTGTTGCCCTGGACCGCGGAAATCACCGCCGACGAGCTGGTGTTCGACGGCGTCGATTTGAACTCGCTGCAGCCGAAGGCGCGCCGCGAACTGAACGGCGGCTCGATGTCGATGATTTTCCAGGAGCCGATGACCAGCCTCAACCCCTGTTTCACGGTCGGCGCCCAGATCGACGAAATGATCCGTTTCCACACCGACGAAGACAAGCAGCAGCGTAAGCAGCACGCGCTGGAACTGCTCGAGCAGGTGGGCATCCCGGACCCGCAGAAACGCTACCATGATTACCCGCATCAAATGTCGGGCGGCATGAGCCAGCGCGTCATGATCGCGATGGCGATCGCCTGTTCGCCGCGGCTGCTGATCGCGGACGAGCCGAGCACCGCGCTCGACGTCACGATCCAGGCGCAGATACTGGAACTGCTGCTGGATTTGCAAGCGACCCACGACATGGGCCTGATCCTGATTACCCATGACATGGGGGTGGTCGCGGAGACCGCCCATCGGGTGGTGGTGCAATACGCGGGGCAGCAGGTGGAAATGCAGCCGGTGCTGGAATTGTTCGAGCATCCGCGCCATCCCTACACCGCCGCGCTGCTGTCCGCGTTGCCGGAGAGAGCGCGCAGGGATCAGCGCCTGCCGACCATACCCGGCGTGGTGCCGGGTCAGTTCGACCGGCCGCAGGGCTGCCTGTTCAATCCCCGCTGCAGGTTTGCGGACGATCGCTGCCGCACCACTCCGCCCTTGGCCGCCGCCGCCGACAGGGCCCTGACCCTGTGCCATTACCCGCTGAGCTATTCGCCGGAGCCGGGCGCATGAGTAAGCAGGCCATTTTACGGGCGCGAAACCTGACCCGCTATTACGCGGTAAACCGCGGGGCATTCAAGCCGAACGCTACGGTCAAGGCGTTAAACGGCGCCTCTTTCGATGTCTTTCCGGGAGAGACCCTGGCGATCGTGGGCGAGAGCGGTTGCGGTAAATCGACGCTGGCGCGGGTGTTGACGATGATCGAATCGCCCACCAGCGGTACGCTCGAAATCGAGGGCAACGAAATCGCGCTGGTCGGTGGCAAGCCGCCCGACGAGCTGCGCCGCCACGTGCAGATCGTGTTTCAGAATCCCTACGGTTCGCTGAATCCGCGCAAGACCGTGGCGACGATGCTGGAAGAGCCGCTGAAGCTGAATACCGCCCTCGACATCGCGCAACGCCGCGCCGCGGCGGAAGAAATGATCGCCAAGGTCGGGCTGCGCCCCGAGCACGCGGACCGTTACCCGCACATGTTTTCCGGCGGCCAGCGGCAGCGTATCGCGATCGCGCGCGCGTTGATGCTGAACCCGAAGATACTGATCCTCGACGAGCCGGTGTCGGCGCTCGATCTATCGATCCGCGCGCAGATTCTGAATTTATTGGGCGATCTGCAAGACGAGTTCGGCCTCGCGTACATCTTTATTTCGCACGATTTATCGGTAGTGCGGCGTATCGCCGACGACATCATGGTGATGTATTTCGGCAAGCCGGTCGAAGTCGGGCCGGCCGACAGGATTTTCGAAAAATCCAGGCACCCCTACACCAAGGCGTTGTTCTCCGCCACGCCGGTAGCCGATCCGAGGAGGCGCCGGCAGCGTATCCGCCTGGTCGGCGAACCCCCGTCGCCGCTTTCCCCGCCGCCGGGCTGCGCGTTTGCCCCGCGCTGTCCGAACGCGCAGGCCGATTGCAGCAACACCGAGCCGCCGCTGGAGTTCAGGGGTCCGGTCGAGGTCGCCTGTTTTCACCCGCTAGATTAACCTGGCAGGCCTCCCGGCGTTAAAACCGGCAAACATTTGCGAGCGCGTGCCAACCATGGGCGGCAAATATGTAAACCTGCGGTGGCGCTAGCTCGGGCCTTCATACTTCTGCCGTGATCGGATATACCGCTAGTATTCGATTGCTTGTCATGGCCGCATAATCGTCAGGCCCAGAGAGTTTGAAATTGATTTATGTCAGCTAAACCCCGGTAAAACCTGATGTAATGTTCCTGTTGGGTTTTGGAATTGCCATTGATTTAAGAGGGAGCTGAAACTTACTAAACAGGGACTTTGACTGAAACCTGTCTGAAGCGCCCGAACCTGGATATACAGACGATCAAGGCGGCAGAGTTTGGGTAAAATAAATCGACCAAATTGTAAAAGATGCGGGTAATGACAGGACGTCGGCAAATGTTGCAGATGACTTTCATCAGGATGAATGATTTGGCAGTGGGCTCGATTGGCAATGCGGGAAGAAAATATAGATGCGGTCGCATCAGAGATTTTTGATGTAGCCATCATTGGCGGAGGAATCAACGGGGCTTGCCTTTATAACCAGCTTTGCAGCGAAGGCCGTCACGTTATCCTGCTCGAAAAGGCTGATTTCGGCAGCGGCACCAGCCAGGCCTCGGCGATGATGGTCTGGGGTGGGTTGCTGTACCTGGGCAGCCTGGATTTTCGTGCGGTTTACAGCTTTTCCTCGTCACGTGACAAAATGATTCACGATATGGCCGAGTGGGTGTCGCCATGCTGGTTCAGATTTCTACCCGCGCAGCGTGGCTTGCTCAGCAAGGCGCCCGTGGCACTGGCTCTTTACCTGTACTGGCTGATCGGTCAATTCAAAAGAGGCCGTCCACGCATCGAGAAACAATTCCCCGAAAAAGACCTCCTGGCCCGGGATAACATATCCCTGATGTTTGAGGAAGCCCGTATCAGGCAGTCCGACGCGCGCTTCGTATTGCACTGGATTACCCGCAACACGGATTCTGGCGGAGTCGCCCTCAATTACTGTGAACTGGAAGATGGTGAATTCAGTGTCGGCGAAAATACCTGGCATTTATCGGCAAGGGATCGAATCGGGAACCAGGAAATAAATTTTCGTACGCGCTCGGTAATTAATTGTGCCGGGGTGTGGACCGACCGACTCAATGCCAGTTTCGGTATTCCCTCCCCGTACAAGCATGTATTCAGCAAGGGCGTTATTCTCGGCATGAGGCGCCACCTCGATCAGGTAGCCCCGATGATATTCGATATGGGAGAACATAATGATGTCATTACCAGCATTCCCTGGGGACCGATCGGTTTATGGGGACCGACGGAAACCGCTGTCCCGGACATCGAGCAGGGCTTTTCCGCCTCACCCGAAGATATTCATTTTTTATTGAATCAATATAACCGGTGCTACAGGCGGGCCGCGACCAGGAAAGACGTCGTGTCGCTACGCTGTGGTATTCGTCCGTTGGTAGTCGAAGCGAGTTATGACAAGGATGAATATCCGCTGGAACTCTCGCGCCGTAGTCGTATTACGGTAAATAAAGGCAAGTCCTGGGTATCCGTATACGGCAGCAAAATAACCGGTTGTAGAAGCCTGGCGGCGTCTGTCGCACGTAGGCTCGACGCAATTCTTCCCGAGCGGCAAAAAATTCATACCGGGGAAATACCGGCGGATCGGGCCTCCGCGGAAACATTCGTTTTCCCGGGACTAGTTGAAAAATTTCCGACAATTGACTGGTGCATGGAACACGAATACTGCAACACGCTCGAAGATTACCTGAGGCGGCGCACCAATATCTCTCAATGGGTGCCACGTGAAGGGCTTGGATACGAAGATGAAAACCTGCCCCTGTTGCGCGAGATGTCGTTGACGCTTGCCCACGGCAATCGGGCAAAGGCAGAGCAGCATCTGGCGGCGTATCGGGCAGACGTTGCAAATCGATTTGACCGGGTACTCGAAAATGTTTAAGCGAGATTAGAGGTAAAGGCGTTATGCAGAAAGTAACTACAGATCTACCTGCTATTCTGGGCGGTGACCCGGCGGTAATCCTGGATCAGGAAGC
>JAOTUD010000430.1 GCA_029864065.1 Gammaproteobacteria bacterium
TAACGCGTTAAGCTACCACCACAAACTGCCCCATCATGCCCGCGTCTTCGTGCTCGAGGATATGGCAATGAAACATGTACGGCGCCCGCGCATCCGCGTAGTGCTCGAACTGGGTGATAATCCGCACCCGTTCTCCGGAGTACACCAAAACGGTATCCTTCAGGCCCTGCTCGCCGGCGCCAGGCGGCTTTCCGTCGCGATCCAGGATCCGAAACTGGGTGTCGTGAATGTGGAACGGATGGGCCATGGGCGAGCTGTTGCCGATCTCCCAGATTTCGATCTCGCCCAGCCGCACCCTGAAGTCGATGCGATTGATATCCATCGCTTTGCCATTGATACGGAAGCCGCCGCCCATACCCATACCCATTCCCATATCGAGGTTGATACGGCGGTTGCGGACAGCCTCCGTAGTCGACCAGCTGCGCGGTTCCAGCAGCTGCGCCGGAATTTTCCGTGTCATCGCCGGGCTTTGACTGGCGTCGAAACGCATGATCGGAAACGGCCGATCGTTCCCCGCCATCATCCCCATCATCCCCATCATGCCTGGGCCGCTGCTTCGCGAACGTCTGGGAAGGGGGCTGTGCCACAGCAGGATATCTTCTCCCGGTTTGAATTCGACCAGGATTTCACAGCGTTCGCCCGGGGCCAGGACAAGATTGCGCATTGCTACCGGCTGGGCCAGCAGACCGCCGTCGGTTGCAATCTGCAAAAACTCGCGGCGATCTTCGAGTCCGAGGTTATAGATGCGCGCATTCGAGCCGTTCAGCAGGCGCAGCCGGGTAAGCGGTTTTTGCACCTTGAAGCTCGCGAACGCGGTGCCGTTCACCAGCATCACAGGCCCCATCATGCCGATCATGCGGTCGTGCATTGAACCCATGTAGCGCAGCGAACCATCCTGGTTGAAGGCGCGATCCTGTAACACCAGTGGAATGTCGTCGACCCCGTATTCCGACGGCAATTGCAGATCGTGCAGCTCGTCGTCGTCGATATAGAGTAACCCGGCAAGGCCGTGGTAAACCTGGATCCCGGTACGATGGTACATGTGGGCGTGATACCACTGCGTGGCGGCTGGTTGACGGATATTGAATCGTGGCTCCCAGGTTGTCCCCATGGGGATTACCTGGTGTGGTCCGCCATCCATGATGGCGGGAAGGTTGAGGCCATGCCAGTGCAGGGTTGATGGCTCGGATAGCCGGTTGGTCACCTTGAGATGTACGTCCTCACCACGCTTTACCTTGAGCACGGGTCCGAGATAACTGCCGTTGATGCCGGCCGTCGGAGTCGCCAGGTTGTTGATGAAATGGCTGGTCCCGTACTGCATTGCGAGATCGAAGACGCGTTTCCCGTCAATGATACGGCCTTCGTCCATAGCCGGTATCCTGAGCGGATTGCGAAACCACGCGCTGGTATCGACTGCCGCCGCTACGCTCGCGATTCCGAGCGGAGCAACCAATGCGATGCCGCCTGCGCCGACGGACCTGAGGAATTTGCGACGTGTCAGCATCATTACTCGGTCTCCTTCAGACTAGACTCTTGCCCTGCGTAAGCGCAGCGCATTGCTGATCACCGAGACCGAACTGAAGCTCATCGCTGCCGCGGCAATCATCGGCGATAACAGCAAACCGAAAAACGGGTAGAGTACGCCAGCGGCAACAGGCACCCCGAGCGAATTGTAGATAAAGGCGAAAAACAGATTCTGGCGAATATTACGCATGGTTGCCCGGCTCAGGCGGCGGGCCCGCACGATGCCGCGCAAATCCCCCTTGACCAGGGTGACCCCGGCGCTTTCCATCGCCACGTCGGTACCGGTGCCCATGGCGATGCCGACGTGCGCCTGCGCCAGTGCCGGGGCATCGTTTATGCCGTCGCCCGCCATCGCCACGGTGCATCCCTCGGCCTGTAGCTTTTTGACGATTTCTGCCTTTTGATCGGGTGAAACCTCGGCCTCGATCTGGTCGATGTTGAGTTTGTCGGCGACCGCCTTCGCGGTCGTATGGTTGTCGCCGGTCAGCATCACTATCCTGACGCCCTCGGCATGCAGATCGGCGATCGCCCGGGGCGTGGATTGCTTGACCGGGTCGGCAACGGCGATCAGTCCGGCGGCCTTGCCGTCGATGGCGACGAGCATGACGGTTTGTCCCTGGGCACGGCCGGCCTCCGCGGCGGCAGACAGGCTGGTGAAGTCGATCGCCAGTTCCTGCATCAACTTGTTGTTACCGAGTGCTACCCGTGTTCCTTCGATGATGCCACTAACGCCTTGCCCGGTAACCGATTCGAACTGGTCGGTGCCGGCGAGTTCGATATTTCTGTCAACGGCACCCCGCACGATAGCCTCGGCCAGGGGATGCTCGCTGGCGCGCTCGAGCGTGGCGGCGAGGCGCAGCACGTCGTTTTCTTCGAAGTCATCGGTGGCCTGGAGCGCAACCAGTTGCGGCCTGCCCTCGGTCAGGGTGCCGGTCTTGTCGACTACCAGGGTATCGATCTTTTCCATGATTTCGAGCGCCTCGGCATTCTTGATCAGCACCCCTAAGGTTGCGCCTTTGCCAGTGCCGACCATGATCGACATCGGTGTTGCAAGACCCAGCGCACAGGGGCAGGCGATGATCAGAACCGCGACCGCGTTGATGACGGCGTAGGCCAGCCGTGGTTCAGGACCGATGAAGCCCCAGGTAATCATGGTTAGTACCGCTACCAGGACTACTGCAGGTACGAAGTAACCGGCGACCACGTCGGCCAGTTTCTGGATTGGAGCGCGCGAGCGCTGCGCCTCGCTGACCATGCGCACGATTTGCGCCAGCAGCGTGTCCGAGCCGACCTTCTCGGCCAGCATCAGCAAGCTGCCGGTGCCGTTTACGGTGGCCCCGATCAGGCTGTCGCCGGTTATTTTTTCGACGGGAATCGATTCGCCGGTCACCATCGATTCATCGACCGCGCTGTTACCGCCGGTAACCGCTCCATCGACCGGGACTTTTTCGCCCGGACGCACCCGCAAAATATCGCCGGGTTTTACCTGTTCCAGCGGGATGTCTTCCTCGCTGCCGTCATCGCGCACGATGCGCGCCAGGTTTGGCGCCAGGCCGAGCAATAATTTGATCGCGGCATTGGTGTGGCTACGGGCGCGCAGCTCCAGTACCTGCCCCAGTAATACCAGGGCCGTGATTACCGCGGCCGCCTCGAAATAAACCGGGACGGTGCCGCCGGCGTGCAGCATATCAGCCGGAAAAATTCCCGGAGCCAGCAGAGCTACTACGCTGTAACTCCAGGCCACGCCGACGCCGATCGCAATTAGCGTAAACATGTTGAGATTGCGGGTTACGAGCGACAGCCAGCCGCGTTCGAAAAAAGGCCACCCGCACCACAGCACCACCGGGGTTGCGAGTACAAACTCGGTCCATTGCACGAGTTGCATCGACAGGCCTTGCGGCAGCCATCCAGGGGCCAGGTCGGCCACCATCGCCAGCAGGAAGACGGGCAGCGACAGCACCACGCCGACCCAGAAGCGCCGGCTCATGTCGATAAGTTCCTCGTTTTTCTCCGCGATCTCGACGCTACGAGGCTCCA
>JAOTUD010000021.1 GCA_029864065.1 Gammaproteobacteria bacterium
GGGGTTTTCTCGCCGTGAAACGGGCAGCAGGCCCAGTATTCGCGTCCCTTCTTTTTTAACGGCACGCGGCTGTCGATGACCTCGACGATATCGACGCGATTGAGCAGGTCATCGATGAATGCGCGCGGTATCTTGCCAGACATCGAGCTTATACCCGGGTAGGACCGCTAAGCGGCATTTCTTTGCAGGGTTTCCAGCAATGAATCGAACTCGGCCGCCTTCGGTTTGACCATCCAGATCTTGCGCTTGAAATGATTGAAATTTTCGAGGATGTACTGACCCCATTCGCTGCCGGTCTCGTCGACATACCCGGCGATCGCGGTTTCCAGGTAGACGCGGTGGCTTTCCATCGATTCGTCGACGATGCGGTGGATATCGATGAGCTCCTTGTTAACCCGGTCGAAAAAGTTGCGATCAAGATCCAGAACATAGGCAATACCGCCGGTCATTCCTGCACCGAAATTGTATCCGGTGTTGCCGAGTATTGTAACAATGCCACCGGTCATATACTCGCAGCCGTGGTCGCCGACGCCTTCGACGATGGCGTGCGCGCCCGAGTTGCGCACCGCGAAACGCTCTCCGGCGAGTCCCGCGGCGAGCAGCTTGCCGCCGGTCGCGCCATACAGGCAGGTATTGCCGATGATGGTTGCGTCCTGGGACTTGAAATGACTGCCCCGCGGCGGCGTGATGACGACCTTGCCGCCCGCCATGCCCTTGCAAACGTAGTCGTTGGCGTCGCCCTCGAGGTACATGTTGAGCCCGCCGGCATTCCAGACGCCGAAGCTTTGCCCTGCGGTGCCGGTGAGTCTCAGCGTGATCGGGTGCTCCGACATGCCGTGGTTGCCGTGGATGCGCGCGATCTCGCCGGACAGGCGCGCGCCGATCGAGCGGTGGGTATTGTTGATGCGGTATTCGAATTCGCCGCCGCTGGAATCTTTGATAGCCGGCATGCAGTCGGCTACCATTTGTTCCGCCAGTTCACCCTTGTCCCAGGGTTCGTTGCGTGCCGCGGTGCAGTAGCGCGGCAGCGCCGGGTCGACCCCGCCGTCGGACAGGATCGGCGCCAGGTTCAGCCCGCGCTGAGCCGGTGTGTTACCCTCGATGGCTTGCAGCAGGTCGGTGCGGCCGATCAGCTCTTCGAGCTTGCGCACCCCGAGGCTGGCCATGATTTCGCGCGTTTCCTCGGCGATGAAGCGGAAGAAATTCTTGACCTTCTCGGCGGTGCCGACGAAGTGTTTCTGGCGTAACTCCAGGTTTTGCGTGGCGACGCCGGTGGCGCAGTTGTTCAGGTGGCAGATGCGCAGGTACTTGCAGCCCATCGCCACCATCGGCCCGGTACCGAAACCGAAGCTCTCGGCGCCGAGGATCGCGGCCTTGACGACGTCGAGGCCGGTCTTGAGGCCGCCGTCGGTCTGGATACGCACCTTGCTGCGCAGCCTGTTGGCGCGCAGCACCTGGTGGGTCTCGGAAAGCCCCAGTTCCCATGGCGAGCCGGCGTACTTGACCGAGGTCAGCGGGCTTGCGCCGGTGCCGCCGTCGTAACCGGCGATCGTGATCAGGTCGGCGTAAGCCTTGGCTACGCCGGCCGCGACGGTGCCGACACCGGCCTCGGCGACGAGCTTGACCGATACCAGTGCCTGCGGATTGACCTGCTTGAGGTCGAAAATCAGTTGCGCGAGGTCCTCGATCGAGTAGATGTCGTGGTGCGGCGGCGGCGAAATCAGCGTTACCCCGGGCTCCGAGTTTCTCAGGCGAGCGATCAGTTCGTTGACTTTCCTGCCGGGCAATTGCCCGCCTTCACCGGGCTTGGCGCCCTGGGCGATCTTGATCTGCAGCACTTCCGCGTTGACCAGGTAGTGCGGCGTGACGCCGAAGCGGCCGGAAGCGATCTGCTTGATCTTCGACACCCGATCGGTGCCGAAACGCGCCGGATCTTCACCGCCCTCGCCGGAATTGGAACGCCCGCCGAGCTGGTTCATCGCCTGCGCCAGGGTTTCGTGCGCTTCCGGCGACAGCGCGCCGAGCGACATGCCGGCGGAATCGAAGCGCGCCAGGATCGTGGCGGCCGGCTCGACCTCGTCGATATCGATCGGCGTCTGCGGCTTCAGTTGCAACAGGTCGCGCAGCATCGACGGCGGACGGTTGTTGACGATGTCGGAGTACTTCTTCCAGTCGGCGTAAGCGCCGCTGTTGACCGCGGCCTGCAAGCTGTGGACGACGTCGGGATTATAGGCGTGGTACTCGCCGCCGTGGACGTACTTCAGCAGTCCACCCTGGTCGACGGTCTTGCGCGGGTTCCACGCGATCTTGTTGAGCGCTTTCTGCTCGGCCTCGAGCTCGTCGAAACCGATGCCGTCGATGCGGCAGGTGGTGCCCGGGAAGCACAGGTCGACCACCTCGCGGTGCAGGCCGACAATCTCGAACAATTGCGCGCCGCGGTAGCTGGCAATGGTCGAGATGCCCATCTTCGAGATGATCTTGTATAAACCCTTGTTGATGCCGTGGCGGTAGTTGGAGCCGGTGTTCGGGCATTCGAGTTCGGGCAGCTCGCCGCTGCGTGTCATGCCGACGATGCTGGCATAAGCCATGTACGGGTAGATCGCGGTCGCGCCGAAACCTATCAGCACCGCCATCTGGTGCGGATCGCGCGCGCTGCCGGTCTCGACCACGATATTGGTGTCGCAACGACCACCGGTGTTGCTGAGTCGGTGATGTACGGCGCCGGTGGCGAGCGCCGCGTGCGCGATCAGCTGGTTGCGCGGGATATCCTTGTCGCTCAGCACGACGATAACAATGCCTCGACGCGACGCCTTTTCAGCCTGGTCCTGGATATCGATAATGGCCTGCTTTAACGATTTCTTTTCCGGATCGTAGCCGAGTGAAATGATTTCATGCGCGTAACCCTGGCCGTGCCAGGCGAGCAGATCGACGAATTTCTGTTCCGACAGGATGGGTGAACTGACGACCAGCCGGTCGGCGTGATCGGCGGAATCGTGGAACAGGTTGTGTTCACGCCCGAAGCAGGTTTCCAGCGACATGACGATTTTTTCGCGCAACGGGTCGATCGGCGGATTGGTCACCTGCGCAAACTGCTGCCGAAAGCTGTCGTATAGCGGACGGTGGTGCATCGATAACACCGGCAGCGGCGTATCGTCGCCCATCGATCCGGTCGCTTCCTGCGAATCCTCGGCCAGCACCCGCAGAACCTGGTCACGCTCTTCGAAGCTTACCTGGAACAGCTTTTCGAGCCGGGTCAGGATTTCACGGCTCATCGCCAGCGCCGAGAACGGCGAGTTGACGGGATTGGCGCTCAAATGCCTGAGCCGGTCGCGCAGCCAGATTTCGTAGGGGTGGCGATTCTGCAACTGCTTGTCGATGTCTTCGGACAGCAGCAGCTTGCTGGTCTTGGTATCGACCGCAATCATTTCCCCTGGTTTCAGGCGCCCCTTGGCGATGACGTCTTCGGGTGCGTAATTCCATACGCCGATTTCGGAGGCCAGCGTGATGTGGCGGTCCTTGGTCATGACCCAGCGCGCCGGACGCAGGCCGTTGCGGTCCATCACGCAGCAGGCGTGACGGCCGTCGGTCAGGACGATGCCGGCGGGCCCGTCCCAGGGCTCCATGTGCATCGACGAATACTCGTAGAATGCATGCAGCGCGGGCTCCATGTTGTCGACGTTCTGCCAGGCCGGCGGAATCAGCAGGCGCACCGCGCGAAACAGGTCCATGCCCCCGGAGAGCAGGAAATCGAGCATGTTATCGAGCGAGCTCGAATCCGAGCCGGTCATGTTGACGATCGGCTTGATCGCCTCTATGTCGGGCAGCAGATCGGACTTGAACTTGTAGGCGCGCGCGTTGGCCCAGTTACGATTACCCTGGATGGTGTTGATTTCGCCGTTGTGGGCGAGGTAGCGAAACGGTTGCGCGAGCTTCCACTGCGGCCAGGTATTGGTCGAAAAGCGCTGATGAAACACGCAGATGGCCGTCTCCAGCGACGGATCGTTCAGATCCGGATAAAACACCGGCAGGTATTCGGGCATGATCAGCCCCTTGTAGGACAGCACGTCGTTGGACAGGCTCGAAATATAGTAGTAGTTCTCGATGCGTCGATTTTCCTGCGCCTCGAAGGCATGGCCGGCGGCGCGGCGGGCGAGGTAAAGCGAGCGGTTGAACTCGGCGCGCGACAGGGCGGCGGGCGCATTGACGTAAACGTGGTAGATGGCCGGCAGCGATTTGCGCGCTTCTTCGCCGCAGGCCGATGGATCGATTGGCACCTCGCGCCAGCCGGCGACTTCGAGCCCCTGGTCGATAATCTTGTCGGCGATAACCTGCTGCGATATCGCGGTCTCCTCGGCAAGCGGCGACATGAACACCAGGCCGACCGCGTAGCGCCGCGCACAGTGGATGCCGAGTTCCGCGGCTTTCGCGCGCAAAAAGGAGTCGGGTTTTTTCAACAGCAGGCCGCAGCCGTCGCCCGACTTGCCGTCGGCGGCGACGGCGCCTCTGTGCGTCAGGCGCCCGAGCGCCTCGATCGACGTCTTCACCAGCCAGTGGCTAGGCTTGTCGTCGATGTTGGCGATCAATCCGAATCCGCAGCTGTCTTTCTCGAAACCGGGTTGATAAAGGCCTTTCAGTTCGTCATTCATACTCTTGTCGCGTCAAATCCGTATTCGGCATCGCCGAAGCCCGTCGGTGCCGTCGGTCAGGCGAGAATCGGGGACTTTCGCGCGGCCAAAAGGCTGGATATTATACTCGCGAGATAACAATAGATAAATTAACAGTTGCGGGTCGATTCGATTTGCACCAATCGGGTGCAGGCCTGCCGCGCGACAGGTTACAGAAAATGCGGGGACACAATACTTATTTTCCCACAGGGAAATGTAAGTATTGTGTCCCCTTAATTCAGCGTTTGCAGTAACTTGTCTTGATCGTAATCGGCGCTGACGAAGGCTTCCCCGAGTGCGCGCAGCAATACCAGCTTGATGCTGCCATCGACCGCCTTCTTGTCGATTGCCATGACGTCGAGAAATTGCCGCGTCGTCATATCGGCGGGGGGAGCCACCGGCAGGCCGGCCCGCTGCAGTAGCGCGCTCGCTCTGCTGCGGACGCTTTCGTCGATCCAGCCCTCGCGAAGCGACAGGTCGATGGCCATCATCATGCCGGCGGCCACCGCCTCGCCATGCAGCCAGTTGCCGTAACCCATCGCGGTTTCGATGGCATGCCCGAAGGTATGACCGAGGTTTAGAATGGCGCGCAAGCCTGCCTCGCGTTCGTCGAGTTCGACCACGCGCGCCTTGATCCGGCAAGAGACCAGTACCGCCTCGGCCAGCAGGTTCGTATCGCCGGCCTTCAGCGCGTCGATGTTTTGCTCCAGCCAGGCGAAAAATTCCGCGTCGTAAATCAGGCCGTACTTGACGACCTCGGCCAGCCCCGCGGAGAGTTCGCGCGCCGGCAGGGTGCCGAGCGTACCGATATCCGCGATAACGCACTGCGGCTGGTAGAACGCGCCGATCATGTTTTTACCGAGCGGGTGGTTGACCCCGGTCTTGCCGCCCACCGACGAGTCGACCTGCGACAGCAGCGTGGTCGGGATCTGCACGAAATTCACCCCGCGCTGGTAAATGCTCGCGGCGAACCCGGCGATATCGCCGACGACGCCGCCACCGAGCGCGATTACGGTGCTGCGCCGATCGTGACGTCGTTGCAACAGCGTCTCGATGATGGACTCGACCGAGGCCATGGTTTTGAACTGCTCGCCATCGTCGAGGATCACGCTGTCGTGCCTGGTCGTGCCAGCATCGAGCGCCTGTTGCACGGCGGCGAGGTAGAGCGGGGCAACGGTCGTGTTGGACACGATCAGGGCCGAGCGCCCCTTGATGTGCGGGCCCAGCAGTGGCGCCTGTCCGAGCAACCCCGTGCCGATGTAAATCGGGTAACTGCGCGCGCCAAGTTCAACGGTTAGTTTATGTTTAATATCCATTACTATTTCAGGCTGTCGGGTAGCTGGGTGATGATATCAGCCGCGAGGCGCCGCGCCACGCGTTTGTCTGTCTTGATCGCGAGGTCGGCCAGGTCGAGGTAAATCGGGCGGCGTTCCTGCAGCAACGCCTCGAGCCGTTCACGCGGATTGTCGGTTTGCAGCAGGGGTCGCTTCTTGTCGCGCGCCAGGCGTTGCATCTGCTGGTTTACCGAGGTATCGAGAAAGACGATGAATCCTTTTTGTTTCAGCAGTTTCTGGTTTTCCTCGCGCAGCACGGAACCGCCGCCGGTGGCGATAACGCGGTTGTTCTGACTCAGCAGATCGCGCAGCGCACTGGACTCGCGGTCGCGAAAACCCTGCTCTCCCTCAATATCGAAAATGCGCGCGATATCGACACCGGTTCGTTTCTCGATGTAATGATCGCTGTCCTGGAATTCGCGGTGTAGCCGCCTGGCGATGATATTGCCAATGGTCGACTTGCCGGAGCCCATGGGGCCGATCAAAATGATATTACGGTGACTCATGCGGATATCATAACCCAAACAAAAAAAAGGCAGCCATCGAGGCTGCCTTTTTTCGGAGCGAATATAGAGCTAGCGAATATCGAGGTTTGCACCCTGTAGTATTTTCGGAGTTACGAAGATCAACAGCTCGGTTCTGTCGTCGACTTCGATCGACGATTTGAACAGGTTGCCGATAATCGGCAGGTCGCTGAAGAACGGCACGCGGGTGACCTGGGTGGACTTGGTGGTTTCGTAGATACCGCCGAGCACCACGGTTTGCCCGTTATCGACCAGCAGTTGCGATTGCACCTCGCGGGTGTCGATACTCGGCGCCGCCAGGCCCGCGCCGAAGGATACCAGTTCGCCCTGGTTATCCTTGTGCACGTCGAGATCCATGATGACGCGGTCGTCCGGGGTAATCTGCGGGGTTACCTCGAGCGACAAAACCGCTTTCCTGAATTTCAGCGTGGCGTCGCCGTCATCCAGCTCGAGGTAGGGAATTTCCACACCCTGCTCGATACGCGCGGTATGCGAGTCGGCGGTGATAACCCGCGGGCTTGACACGACTTCACCGCGGCCTTCGATCTGTGCCGCCGACAGCTCCATTTCGAGCAGGGTGCCAAGCGGCAGCTTGGCCAGCGCCAGCGCGAAGCTACCCGCGGGATTTTGCACCGGCAGATTGACGTTGAGACCGTCGAGCGCGTTGAAATTGTTATCGTTGACGAGGTCGGTGATGCCGTTCAGGTTACCGGCGGTAAACGCGCCGTCGCCCGACGCCAACGCGCCCTGGCTGTCGTTGCTGACGCCGAAGCGCACGCCCAGCTCCTTGCTGAAGTCGTCGTTGGCGATCACCACGCGCGATTCGATCAATACCTGGCGTACCGGGATATCGAGCTCCGCGAGCAGCACGCGCACGCTGGCAAGGCTGGAATTGGTATCCTTGACCAGTAGCGTGTTGGTGCGTTCGTCGACGCTCACCGAACCGCGCGGCGACAGGATCGCGTTGTCTTTCAGGTTCAGCAGCTCGGCGATGTCGGCCGCCTTGGCGTAGTTGACCTTGATGAACTCGGTACGCAGGCGTTCCAGTTCTTCTACCTGCTTGCGCGCTTCCAGCTCGAGTTTTTCACGCGCGGCGATTTCGTCGGTCGGCGCGATCAGGATAACGTTGCCGGCGCGGCGTTGATCCAGCCCCTTGGTCTTCAGGATGATATCCATCGCCTGGTCCCAGGGTACGTTTTTCAGGCGCAGCGTCAGGTTGCCCTCGACCGAGTCGGAGACCACCAGGTTGAGGCCGGTGAAATCGGCCAGCAGCTGCAGTACCGAACGAACCTCGATATCCTGGAAATTAAGCGACAGGCGTTCGCCGGTAAAGCCGAATTTTTCCTTCTTTCTCTTTTCCTCTTCTTCCTTCGAAATCGGCGCGACCTCGATCGTGTAGACGCGGTCGGTCTGGTAGGCGAGGTGCTCGAAATCGCCGTTCGAAGCAATCGTCATGCGAATGTTGGCGCCGTCCTGGATCGCGTCGATAAACTCGATCGGGGTCGCGAAATCGCTGACGTCCATGCGTCGCTGCAGCTCGATCGGCAATTGCGAGGCGATCAACTCGACGTTGATCTGGTTGCTTTCACGCCACACGTCGGTGCTGATCGACGTGCTGGTCAGGTCGATAATGACGCGGCCTTCGCCGTTGGGACCGCGCTTGAAGTCGATGTTGGTAACACCCTTGGCAACCGACGAAATCGGCGCTGCGCCCTGGGTCATGCTCGCCTGGGTGCCCTGCTGGGCCTGGCCACTGCTGGCGGCGGGCAGGACGGTCTGCTCTCCGCCCGCCAGCGTCAGGGTCACCTGGTTACCGCTGACGCTGGTGGTATAGTCTGCGCGCTGCGACAGGTTGAGCACCACGCGCGTACGATTCTTCGAGGCCGCGGAGATGATACTTTGCATCGCACCGATGCCGACCTGCATGTTGCGCTGTTCGAGCTTGTTTTCGGTTTCACCGAAATCGAGAGCGATGCGCGCGGGCTCGTCGATGGTAAAGGTACGCGGGGCCACCGCGGGCCCGTCGAAGGTAAACACGACCTGAACCGTGTTTCCGGTCATCACCGAGTAATCGAGTCCAACCAGGGCTCGCGCCGAGACATCGCCAAAGGCAAGCAGGCAGATGGCCGCCAACGATGCCTTCATTATTCTGGTTATTTTCATGGTTTTGTTAACACTGTTCATTATGTGCTTCCTCTCGTTACTCGATCAGCGCGACCGCTGAAGAGCGCTCGATATAGTTTCCCAGTCCGTCCGGGACAATTTCAGTCAATTCGATTTTCTGGTCGGTTACCGTGATGATGCGACCATGGTTCTGGCCCATGTAATTGCCTTCGATCACGCGGTGAATGGTGTTATCCGGGGCGAATATGAGACCCCATTTGACCCCGTCCTTGTCGTCAATCGTGCCTTTCAGGCGCAGGGTATCCAGCGGGAAATCCTCCAGCGGTTCCTTGACCCGATCGATATCGGGGCGAAGCCCGCTGCCCAGTTGCGCGATTTCCTCCGGCACTTCTTCCGGGCGACGAAAATCGACCAGCTTGAACGGATCGCGCAGGTCGTGCGAGGTATATTCGAAATTCTGGTAGGGCGTAAACTCGGGTATCGGTTCGATACGGCCCGGCGGCTTGGCCCTGACCTGGTCGACGAACTGGCGCAGGTCACCCAGTCCTTCCCCGCAACCCACCAGCAGGACGGATACCAGGCCGAGCAGCGATAGCTTCAGCAGTGCTTGCAACTTTCCTGTCATTGCTCGTCCTCCTGAAGATATCGATAGGTCTTGGCCGTGGCTGACATTTTCAGTTTGGCAGAGGAACCTTGGGGTTCCTTGTCCTGGGGCTCCAGCTTCATGTCGCTGATCGTGACGATGCGCGGCAGCGCCGCTATTCCGCTGATAAAGGTCGCCAGCTGGTGGTATGTGCCGGTGACCTCGAGAGAAATCGGCAACTCGGCGTAAAAGCCCTTTTTCTCTTCGGCGCTGGGCTTGAATTTCTTGACTTCCAGGCCTGCCGCGAGACCGGTTTGCGATACGTCGACCAGCAGCGATTCAACCTCGGTGGTCTCGGGCAGTTGTCGCAGCAGTGCGCCGAACGAGGCTTCCATTTCAGCCAACTGCTCCTTGTAAAGTTCCAGCTTGGCGGCCTGGTCTGCCTTGATCTTGAACTCCTCTTTGAGTTCGACTTCTTTCTTTTCGTGTTTTTCGAGCACGGTCAACTGATTCTGTGTGTCGAAATAGATGCCGGCAGCGATGATCATGATAACCAGCACGGCTATGACACCGAGCTTGATCGACATCGGCGCGGTGCCGATGTTGTCGGGTTCCAGGTGATGTTGGAGTTCGTCCCAATTCATTACTTCAGACCTCCATCATCTTTTTCTTTTTCGCCGGTGGCATTCGGCGAAGTTTGCTTCACGGTCAGTGTAAAGGTGCTGATGCGGTTAACCGTGATGTCTTCGATTTCGATAACCGTCAGGTTGGGTTCCTTCAGCCAGTCCGAGGCCGACAGGTTGCGCATGTAGGTCGATACCCGCGCGTTGGATTCGGCCTGCCCGTTGATCAGCAGGTTGCTGCCGGCCTGGGTCAGCGACTTCAGGTACACGCCGTTTGGAACGGTAGACACGATCTCCGTGAACAGGTGAACGATCGACGGGCGGCTGCCCTGTAAATCCTGGATAACTTCCATGCGCTCGATCAGGCTGCGCCGTACTTTCTGCAGCTCGCTGATTTCCTTGATTTCCTCGTCGACCTTCTTGATTTCATTGGTCATGAACTGGTTGCGCGCCAGCTGGTAGTCGATCTTGGCCTGCATCTGGAAATGGATTAGTCCGACGATTGCCGCCGCCAGCACGCAGAACATGACAGTCATCAGCGCGAACTGTTTTTTCTGCTCCTGGCGCAGCTCCGCACGCCAGGGTAACAGGTTGATCCGGGTCACGATGGTCATGAGTATTCAGCTCCTCGGATAGCTAATCCCGCAGCAATCAGGAAGGAGGGCGCATCTGCCTCCAGGTTGGCCTTGTTGACACGGCTCGACGACGACATGTTGGCGAACGGATTGGCGATCGTGGTCGGAACCCCGATATGGGATTCGGTCAATTCGGCCAGGTTCGGCAAGCTGGCGGTGCCGCCCGCGAGAACCAGGTGGTCGATATCGCCGATGGGTCCGCCGGCCGAGTAAAAGAATTGCAGGAAACGACTGACCTGCTGTGCCGTGGTTTCCTTGAAGGGTTCCAGCACCTCGGGTTCGTAGTTGTCCGGCAGGCCGCCCTGTCGCTTGGCAAGGCCGGCTTCTTCGTAGGAAAGGCCGTAACGGCGCATTATTTCCTCGGTCAGCTGCTTGCCGCCGAAGTTTTGTTCGCGGGTGTAAATCAGGCGATGGTTGTGTATCACGCTCAGGCTGGTCATGGTGGCGCCGATGTCGACGATCGCGACAGTCTTGTCCATGCCCTCGTCCGGCATTTGCGGGGCCATGACCGAGAAAACGGTTTCGACGGTGTAGGCCTCGATATCGACGATCTTCGGCGTCAGTCCCGCGAGTTCGACCGCGGCGACGCGGTCATCGACGTTTTCACTGCGGCAGGCGGCGAGCAGCACGTCGACGGTTTCAGGATTGGTCTCGGTTTCGCCGATGATATGAAAATCGAGATTGACTTCTTCGAGAGGATAGGGGATATACTGGTCGGCTTCGAGCTGGATCTGCCCTTCCATTTCGTCTTCGCTGAGACTTGCGGGCATCGTGATTTTCTTGGTGATGACCGACGAACCGGATACGGCTATGGCACAATATTTCGATTTTATTTTTGACTTGGCGAGAGCACGCTTTACACTCTCGCCTACTGACTCAACTTCAGCGACGTTTTTCTCGACGACGGCGTTTGCGGGCAGAGGTTCGACACCGATACCTTCAATTCGGTAACTGGAACCGGTCTTGCTAAGTTCCATTAACTTGACCGATGTTGAACTGATATCTAGTCCAATAAGCGGCGGTTTTTTGCGCGATAAAAACACCGGTATCCCTCGTCAAAGTGCCTGTGATACAGAATCTTAAATGATAAATTACATTAAGATCTAGTTGTAAGTATATAAAATGTTAAATTATTCTAATTAGCCAACGATGAGTCTAGTGCAAGAATTCAATATTGTCGATAATTTTTCATGTGATTCTTTATGTATATAGCCTAAGCTGATGAAAAAGTTAGTAAAAATTGCATCCTGGTTGTTCGCTTTCGGCTCTATCGTGCTGATCGCCGGGGTGTTCTATATCTACGCCGTCATGGTGCCGGCGTTGCCGTCGATCGACCATCTCGAGGACGCCCAGTACCAGGTGCCGCTGAGGGTTTATGACCGCAACGAAATCCTGCTGGCAGAGTTCGGCGAACACCGCCGCATTCCGGTCGCATTCGACAAGATTCCCCGCAACCTGGTCGATGCCGTGGTTGCGGTCGAGGACGATCAATTCTGGGATCACGCGGGCATCGACTTTTATGCGCTGCTGGCCGCGGCTTACGAGGTCGCGACCACCGGGCGCAAGACCCGCGGCGGCAGCACGATTACGATGCAGGTCGCGCGCAACTTTTTCCTCAGTCCAGAACAGACTTATAGCCGTAAATTCAATGAAATTCTGCTGGCATTGAAAATCGAGAGCGAGCTGAGCAAGGAAAAAATCATGGAGCTGTACCTGAACAAGATCTTTCTCGGTCACCGCTCCTATGGCATCAGTGCCGCATCGCAGGCGTATTACGACAAGCCGCTCGCCGAGCTGACCCTGGCCCAGGCGGCGATGATCGCGGGATTGCCGAAGGCGCCATCGAAGTACAATCCTGTATCTAATCCCGAAAGGGCGCTGATCCGGCGCAACTATATTCTCGGGCGCATGCGTATTCTCAAGTATATCAGCCAGGACGAGCTGGACATGGCGCTCAACGAACCGATTACCGCCGAATTGCACAAGACCCGGACGATTGCCGAGGCGCAGTACGTTTCCGAGCTGGTGCGGGCGCAACTGTACGAGCAATACGGCGACGAGATATACCGGGCGGGACTCAAGGTATATACCAGCATCGATGGCGAACTGCAGGCGGTTGCCAACCAGGCGCTGCGGCGGGCATTGCTCGATTACGATCGCCGGCACGGATATCGCGGGGTCGTCGAAAAGATCGACCTGACCGGACTCAACGAGGACCCCTTCGACGAAGACCTCGTCATCGACAACCGGATCGGCGGGTTGCGCAACGGCGTTGTAATCTCGATCAACGAGGCGATACCCGCGGCCGAGGATGGCAGCATCGAAGCGGTCCCGGCATCCGCCAGGGTATTGATTTCAAATTATGAGCAGGTCGACCTGCCGTTCGAGGGTGGGATCGACTGGGCGGCCACGTTTATCGACGAGGACAACCTGGGGCCAAAACCTGAAAAGGTAGGCGACGTGCTTGCGATAGGCGATGTCATATGGCTGGAAAACCGCGATTCGCAATGGTTGCTGGCCGACGTGCCGCGTATAGAAGGCGCTCTGGTCTCCCTCGACCCTGCCGACGGCGGCATCCGCGCCATGGCAGGGGGTTTCGACTACTTCAAGAACAAGTTCAACCGGGCGACGCAGGCCCGCCGCCAGCCGGGGTCTAACTTCAAGCCTTTCATTTACTCGGCCGCTCTCGAAAAGGGTTATACCGCCGCTACCATTATTAATGACGCGCCGGTGGTATTCGACGACGATTCGCTCGAAGCGACCTGGCGGCCGGAAAATTACTCGGGCAAGTTTTACGGCCCCACGCGTTTGCGCGAGGCGCTGGTGAAGTCGCGCAACCTGGTTTCGATTCGTATCCTGCAGTCGATCGGGCTGCGTTTCGCCACCAGCTACATCCAGCGTTTCGGCTTCGAGCGCGAAAACATGCCTTACGATCTTTCGCTGGCGCTCGGCAGCGGCACTTTCTCGCCGATGCAAATGGCGCGCGGCTACACCGTTTTCTCGAACGGAGGATACCTGATCGATCCCTATATCATCAGTCGCATCGAATCGGGTTCCGGTAAACTGCTTTACCAGCATAAACCGTTGACGGTATGCCAGGGATGCGAGACCGAAGACCTGGAGGCGCTGACGGCAGCCGAGGCCGAGGCGGTGGCACAGCAGGAGGAGGTCCAGGCGGGAGCGACGTCGGAGCCGGAGCCGGGACTCGAGGTCGAAGCACCCGAATCTGAAACGATCGCGGGCGAAGCGGACGTCGCGGAGCAGCCCGAGGCGACCGCGGCTAACGGCGGCGAGCAATACGTGGCGATCGAGCTGGATCCGATCGAGGGCGTGATCTCGCTGCTAGGTGAAACGCCCGCAACGGAAACTGGTCATTCCGGACCCCGCTATGCGCCGCGCGTAATTACGGCGCAAAACGCATTCATCATGCGCTCGATGATGCGCGAAGTGGTGCAACGTGGCACCGCGGTGCGCGCCAAGGCGCTGGGTCGCAATGACATCGCCGGCAAAACCGGCACCACCAACGATCAGATCGATGCCTGGTTCAGCGGTTTCAACGACCAGCTGGTAACCACGACCTGGGTCGGGTTCGACAACCAGCGCAAGATGGGCCGGCGCGAAACCGGCAGCCGCGCGGCATTGCCGATGTGGATCGATTTCATGAAGGTCGCGCTGGAAGGACGCCCGGAAAACCTGCAGGAGCAGCCCGCAGGCCTGGTGACGGTTCGAATCGATGCGGAAACCGGCGCTCGTGCCGATGTCGATACCAGGCAGAGCCTGTTCGAAGTTTTCCGCGAGCAGAACGCGCCCAAAGAGCTGGCCGTCGTGACGTCGACGTCCGGTAGCGATGCTGCGGGTGTCGTGATCAATGCCCCCGACTCCGAAGAAGAAATCGTCGAAGACATCTTCTAGCAGGGAATCATCTTCTCCCTGACCTTGATTAACGCCCCCCCCCCCCCCCCGGGGCCCCGT
>JAOTUD010000431.1 GCA_029864065.1 Gammaproteobacteria bacterium
ACGATTGAATACCTGGTCGACGAGGCCCAGCGTCCGACCTTCCGCTTCACGTTACCGATAACATGAGAGCAGAAGATCAAACCGAGGTGGTCTACGTGGTCGATGATGACCCGTCCGCGCGCGAATCCCTGTGCTGGTTGCTCGGCACCGAAGGTATCGCGTCACAGGCTTTCGCCTCGGCCCAGGCTTTTCTCGATTACTGGAGCAGCGACTGCAGCGGCTGCATAATGGTCGATATTCGCATGCCCGGTAAAACTGGACTGCAGCTTCAGAACGAACTCAATGCCAGGCATAACCTGATGCCGGTTATCGTGTTGACCGGCCATGCCGATGTTCCGGTTGCGATCAGGGCAATGAAACAGGGAGCCTACGATTTCCTGGAAAAGCCTTATGCCGACGAGGAATTGCTGAGCTGTGTCAAAACCGCGCTCGAGTTGGGTCGTGAAATCAGTGATGCCGAGAGTGAGAAAACCAGGGTGGCTAGCGCGCTGGAAAATCTCACCGAGCGGGAGCGAGAAGTCATGTGCCTGGTGGTGGAAGGCAATACTAATAAGGTCGTGGCGGCTCAGCTTGGGATCTCCGAAAAGACGGTGGAAATTCATCGCTCCCGAGTAATGGAGAAGACCGCGGCCAGATCTCTTTCCGAATTAGTGCGTATCTGCCTGATATTAAAGGATAAAATTTGAAAATGCCGTTGTAAGGGTATTCCCTTATTATATTTTCTGCCGGACTGCAATAAGCTGTGCCCGAATTCTATGTATTGTTGAGGAGGAAATATGAAAACGATTACGAAACTAGTGATAACAACTTTGCTCGTGTCCAGCTTCCTGGTCGCCGGGCAGGTAAGCGCCGGTGAATATTATGGCAAGCAAAAAGTGGTTTATCACATCAATTACGATAATCCAAAAATGCAGGCCGGTGCGCTGCGCAATATTCAGAACCATATCAACGCGGTGGGTGCCGAGAATCTCGATCTCAAGGTGGTACTGCATGGCAATGGTCTGGCCCTGCTGCTGGAACCCGATTCCCTGTCCAAGTTAAAGAAGTTCAAGCATGCGAATGCGGATGACAAGATGACGGCAAAAGTCACCGATCTGAAGGGACAGGGCGTTGACTTTCATGTCTGTGCCAACACGGTCAGAGGTCGCAAGGTGGATGTCGAAACCGATCTTTACGATGTCAGTAAGGAAGATATCGTGCCCAGTGGAGTTGCCGAGGTTGCCAAGCTGCAGGCCATGGGCTACGCCTATATCAAGCCATAATCGAACAACTGATTGGTTTGCAATAAACTGACTGCCGGTAAGTCGCGCAAATCGCCTTGCCGGCAGTTTTATTTAACCAGTCCGGAGTCCGAGGCTTTATGTTTTCTTACCTGAACCGGGCCAGGGTCGTCCCGCGAACTACCATTGCCGCATTTCTGCTGTGCTGCGTTGCGCCTGCGGTATCCGCCGAGTCACCTCTGTTTCAAAATCTGAAGTCCGACGCTTTCGACACCATCGACGATTACCGCCAGCCCGGAAAATGGATGATAGTCATGATCTGGGCGCATGATTGCCAGGTCTGCGAACGCGAAGTTGGCGATTATCAGCGCTTGCATCGGCGGCATGTCGGCGACGATGCGCTGGTGCTTGGCATTACGCTCGATGGTGAACAGGGAAAACAACAGGCGCTCGATTTTATGCGGCGCCATGAACTAGAGTTCGACAACCTGATCGGTGAGCCCGAGGTCGTGGCCGGATACTACCAGCTCACTACCGGTAGCCGCTGGGTTGGTACCCCGAGTTTTCTGATTTTTGCACCCGATGGCGAGTTAATGGCCAAACAGGCCGGCGCGGTCGAAGTCGAAATCGTCGAAAACTTCATCGCCGCCAATACACAAGTCGAACAGTAATGGCCGGTTTATTGCGCTTACCGGGCGCTGTCGTACTGTTGTTGATCAGTTACATTGCCGTTGCCACGGAGGATTTACTGGTACCGGTAAATATGGCCCCAGTGCAGGTATCGCAGCACGCCTGGTATGTTCCTGGCGGTACCGGGGTGGCAACCGATAATTACGGATTTATTTCCAACGCCGCCTTTGTCGTCACTGCTGCAGGTGTGGTTGTGTTTGACACGCTCGGCACACCGGCGCTTGGGGCAAAACTGCTGGCTGCAATACGCTCGGTTACCGACGCGCCCATCAAACGGATTTACATCAGCCACTACCACGCCGATCACATGTACGGCAATCAGGCCTTCAGCGCTAGCGGTGCGGAAATTATCGCCTCCGATGGCGCCAAGCGCTATCTCGAGGGAGAGGTGGCGCAACAGCGGCTGGCCGAGCGCAGGCTGAGCCTGAGTCCCTGGGTCGATAGCAATACGCGGATTGTGCACCCCGACCGATACCTGCAGGGTAAAGAGCGCTTTACCCTCGGTGGTGTCAGTATTCGCGTCGTCGATCTGGGTAGCGCCCATTCCGAAGGGGATCTTGTCCTGTTTGTAGAGAACGACGCCGTATTGTTTTCGGGCGATATCATATTTCAGGACCGAATCCCTTTCCTCGGATCCTCGAGTTCAGCCGAATGGCTTGACGTATTAAACGAAATGGAAAAAACCGATGTTGGCTTTATCGTTCCGGGGCACGGTAAGGCAGCCGAGAATCCGCGGCAGATGGTATCACTGACCAAACACTACCTGGCCTACGTGCGTGCCTCGATGCAGCAGGCGGTTGCAGACTGGATTCCGTTCGACGAGGCTTACGAGGCGACCGACTGGGGTGACTTTATCGAGTATCCCGCGTTTCTCGAGGCCAATCGACGCAATGCCTATGGTGTTTACCTGTCGCTGGAACAGGAAGCGTTGAATTCACAGTAGGATTTGTCACTCTACGTCAATCCGAAGCATGACAGGGGCTCGAGCCTTTCCATGGCTTGATTTGAAAATTGAATTGCGAAATCCTCGCCTGCGCGGATAACGTCAACTACACCAGCATCTGCCAGACGACGGGCAGGATCGAGGCCACCAGCAACAAGGCCATAACGATGTTGAACAGCCTGAGATGCCTGGGATCGTGCAGGAAGCGTTGCAGGCCGGCGCCGAACACCAGCCAGACCCCGGCGCAGGGAAAGGTGATGATCATGAAGGTGACGCAGATGATCGCCACCTGGATGAAGAAGTTGTCGTCCAGCGAGGTATAGGCGGCGAGCGCGCTGCTGCCCATGATCCAGGCCTTGGGGTTGACCCACTGAAAGGCGGCCGACTGCCAGAAGTTAATTGGTTTTTCCTGGCTGATATGACCGATGCCGCCACGCGCGCTGGCAATTTTCCAGGCCAGGTACAGCAGGTAGACGATACCGACGATCTTGATGGCTTCGTGCAGGACCGGGTAGAGTTCGAACAGGGTGCCGAAACCGAGCCCGATCAGCGCCAGCATTACCGGAAAGCCGATACAGATGCCGAGCAGATGCGGCAATCCGCGGCGCACGCCAAAGTTCAGGCCGGTAGTAGTCAGCATGACGTTGTTGGGTCCGGGGGTAATCGCCGCGATGACGCCGA
>JAOTUD010000432.1 GCA_029864065.1 Gammaproteobacteria bacterium
ACTGCGCTAGCAGACCTTAACGAGGAAACCAAGATGCCTTTAGACAGAACCGACGCAAGCCGCAAGATCCGCGCGCCACGCGGCAACGAACTGAGCTGCAAGAGCTGGCTCACCGAAGCACCTTATCGCATGATTCAGAACAACCTCGATCCCGAGGTTGCCGAGAAGCCGGAGCAATTGATCGTCTACGGCGGCATCGGCCGCGCGGCGCGCAACTGGGAATGCTTCGACAAGATTCTCGAATGCCTGCGCGAGCTCAATGACGACGAGAGCCTGTTGATCCAGTCGGGCAAGCCCGTCGGCGTTTTCAAGACGCACGCCGATGCCCCGCGGGTGCTGATCGCCAACTCCAACCTGGTGCCGCACTGGGCTACCTGGGAACACTTCAACGAGCTCGACCGCAAGGGCCTGATGATGTTCGGGCAGATGACCGCGGGTTCGTGGATCTACATCGGCAGCCAGGGTATCGTGCAGGGCACCTACGAAACCTTCGTCGAAGCGGGCCGGCAGCATTTCGGCGGCGATACCCGCGGTAAGTGGATCCTGACTTCGGGCCTTGGCGGCATGGGCGGGGCGCAGCCGCTCGCCGCGACGATGGCGGGATACAGCATGCTCTGCGTCGAGTGCGACGAGGCGCGTATCGATTTCCGCCTGCGCACGAAGTACCTGGACCAGCGTGCCGGCTCGCTCGACGAGGCGCTGCAGATGATTGAAGCCGCCTGCGCGAAGGGCGAGGCGCTATCGGTCGGGCTGCTCGGCAACGGCGGTGAAATTCTGCCGGAGCTGGTGCGGCGCGGGGTCAAGCCCGACATCGTCACCGACCAGACCTCGGCGCACGACCCGGTTAACGGCTACCTGCCGATTGGCTGGACCATGGAACAATGGGAAATGAAACGCGCCACCGATCCCGGGCTGGTTGCCGCCGAGGCGCGCAAGTCGATGGCGGTGCACGTGCAGGCGATGCTCGATTTTCACGGCAAGGGTATCCCGACCGTCGACTATGGCAACAACATCCGCCAGGAAGCCTTCGACCAGGGCGTCAAGAATGCCTTCGACTTCCCCGGATTCGTACCCGCCTATATTCGCCCGCTATTCTGCAAGGGCATCGGTCCGTTTCGCTGGGTCGCGCTGTCCGGCGATCCCGAGGATATCTACAAGACAGACGCCAAAGTTAAGGAACTGATTCCCGACGACCCGCACCTGCACAACTGGCTCGACATGGCGCAAAGCCGCATCAGTTTCCAGGGCCTGCCGGCGCGTATCTGCTGGGTCGGGCTCGGCGATCGCGACCGCCTCGGGCTCGCCTTCAACGAGATGGTGGCAGCGGGCGAACTAAAGGCGCCGGTGGTAATCGGACGCGATCATCTCGACTCCGGCTCGGTGGCTAGCCCGAACCGTGAAACCGAGGCCATGCTCGATGGCTCCGACGCGGTTTCAGACTGGGCGCTGCTGAACCTGCTGCTCAGCACCTCGGGCGGCGCGACCTGGGTTTCGTTCCATCACGGCGGCGGCGTCGGCATGGGCTATGCGCAGCACGCCGGGCTGGTGATCTGCTGCGACGGCACCGATGCGGCCGCGGCGCGGATCAAGCGCGTACTGTGGAACGATCCCGCCAGCGGCGTCATGCGCCATGCCGACGCGGGTTACGAAATCGCCAAACAGTGCGCGCGCGAGCACGGCCTCAACCTCGGCGCGATCGAGTTGTAGCGGATAGGGATCCGCGGGACAGGTATTTGCTGATGGCGTGCGCGGCGGCGGTAAAGCCGAAGCAGGCGGTCACGCCGACGAACGAACCGAGGCCGGTCGCGCAGTCGAGGGTAGTGCGTTCCAGCATTACCGGTTTTTCGTGGCTGACGCTGCCGTCCCCGACCGGGTATAGCGGTTGTTCGCCCGAAAACACGCAATCCATCCCGTAGCGACGCTTCGGGTTGCGGCTGTAGCCGAGCTGCTGGCGCAGCGTCGATCGAACCTTGGCGAGCAGCGGGTCGTTGAAGCTAAGCGTCAGGTCCTTGACCAGAATCTGGGTCGGGTCGGTCTGACCGCCGGCACCGCCGGTCGAGACGCAGCGAATCTTGTGGCGCCTGCAGTAATGCATCAGCGACAGCTTGTGGCTGACGTGATCGATGGCTTCGATGACGTAATCGAATTGCCTGAAGTTGAATTTCTCGAGGTTGGCGCGCGTCACCAGGTCGTCGACCGCGCTGCAGTTACACTCGGGATTGATCGACAGGATACGCTCGCGCAGCACCTCGACCTTGGAAAGCCCGATAGTATCGATCGTCGTGTGCAGTTGACGGTTGGTATTGCTGACATGAATATCGTCGTGATCGATCAGCGTGATGCTGCCGATTCCGGTACGCGCGCAGGCCTCGGCCGCCCAGGACCCGACCCCGCCGATGCCGACGATACAGAAATGTGCCCGCTGCAGCGGTGCCAGCGCGACCGTGCCGTAAACCCGCGCTACGCCTTCGAAGCGTTCTCGATAAGATTGACTGAGCAAACTGTTTATGCAGGACATTTCCGAATATGGGCTTATCCTAACCCAACAATCGTGAAACTGTAACCGGCTTGTAAAAAGCTGCCGCATTACGAACCAGGTTGCATTAATATTCCTAAAATGTGAAACCGGTTTGGCCCCGGCGCTAACTGTCATTACAATAGGTCGCCCCGACCAATCGAAGCTGAGCAAATCCGGAACCCTGTGAGTAGCGCCTGCCTGTTTACCATCTCGGCCCCTTCGGGCGCCGGCAAGACCAGCCTGGTCAAGGCGCTGCTGAAAAGGCGCGCCGAGTCCCTGGCGGTTTGCGTGTCGCATTCGACGCGCGCGAAGCGGCCTGGGGAGGTCGACGGCGACGCTTATCACTTCGTCTCGCCGGAGCGCTTTCGGCAGATGGTCGACAACGATGAATTTCTCGAGCACGCGCAGGTATTCGACAATTACTACGGCACCGCGCGCGCGTCGGTGGAAAAGCTGCTGGCTAGCGGTAAAGACGTCATTCTCGAAATCGACTGGCAGGGCGCGCGCCAGGTCAAGACCCGGATCCCGGAAACGGTTGCTATTTATATTCTGCCGCCGTCGCGCGAAGAACTCGAGCAGCGCCTGCGCGCTCGTGGCACCGACGACGAGGCCACCATCGCGCGGCGCATGCGCGACGCCGATCGCGAAATGTCGCATTACAATGACGCCGAGTACCTGGTAATCAACGATGCTTTTGAACAGGCCCTGTTCGATCTCGACGCGATCATTCACTGCCAGGGCTTGACGCTGGTGCGACAAGCGCTCAAGAACAGGGCGCTGATCGACTCGATTCCGCCGGAAAACTAGCGGGTCTTTTTGCCAATTAAGCCTTTAGGTTTAAGGCCTTTTTAGCTATCATTGCGCCCCTTTTTGGATCTAGAGCACAAGCATGGCGCGAATCACCGTAGAAGACTGTCTCGAGCACGTAGAAAACCGTTTTGACCTGGTACTGCTGGCGGCGCGGCGCGCGCGGCAGATTGCCCAGGGCGCCGAACCGCTGGTTCCCCCCGAAAA
>JAOTUD010000433.1 GCA_029864065.1 Gammaproteobacteria bacterium
TACCGTAACCTGACGGGCCGTTTCGACAAGCTGGTTTCGATCGAAATGATCGAGGCGGTGGGGCACGAGTATTACAAGCAGTATTTCAGCGGCTGCGCTGCGCTGTTGAAAGACGACGGGCTCATGCTGCTGCAGGCGATCACGGTTCCGGACCAGCGTTTCGAGTACGCGCAGAGATCGGTCGATTTCATCCAGCGTTATATTTTCCCTGGCGGTTCGTTGCCGAGCCACGAAGCGATCATCTCGTCGGTCAAGAAAAACACCGACATGCTGATGATCGAAATGCAGGAAATTGGCGAGGATTACGCCAGAACCCTCGAGATCTGGCGCGAACGCTTCATGGCGAAACTGGACCAGGTCAGGGCGCTCGGATTCGACGACTACTTCATTCGCATGTGGAACTATTATCTTTGTTATTGCCAGGGCGGCTTCGAAGAACGCGTCATCGGCACGTCGCAAATGCTGTTCGCAAAACCCGACTGGCGCAAGGCAAGCCATTCCTGACCGCGCGCAAAACCTGCGATGAAAAAAATTCTGATAAATCTGGCGCTGTTCCAGGTCGGCTGGCTGGTCTGCGTGATCGGCGGCAATATCTATGCCGTCGCTTTCACCGCGGTCGCGCTGCTACTGCACGGCTGGCTGGTGCTCGGCAGCCGGATTGAATGGAAGCTTATCGGACTCGTGGTGCTAATCGGCTGCCTGTGGGATATAGCGATGGCGCAAATCGGAGTGATCAGTTACGCCGATGCAACCCTGCTGGGCATTCCGCTGTGGCTGGTGTGCCTGTGGCTATTGTTCGCGACCACGTTCATGCACGCTTTGTTCTGGTTGAATCGACATATCTGGCTTGCCGTTATCTTCGCCGCGGTGATGGGACCGGCGAGCTACTGGGCCGGTACCAAACTCACGCAGGCCCAGCTGGGCGTGCCGATAATTACCTCGCTCGCGATCATGGCAGTTGGCTGGGCGGTGCTGTTTCCATGCGGTATCTACTATGCGGGAAGATTGAAAACATGACTTTTGCGACCCACAGGAAAAATGTCCTGGCGCTGTTATTGGCGAGCGCCGCGTTGTCGCCCGGCACCAGCGCGGCTAACGAAACTGCCCAGACCATAGGCGAAGCCTACGACCTGAAAAGCGACAAGTTGCTGTATCGCGAAACGCATTGTGTCGACGGCGACAGCAGCAAGCGTGAAGTGATTTACCAGAGCGGTGACGGTGCCTTGATCGCACGCAAGGCCCTCGATTACAGCAGCGGTCCTACGACACCGTCGTTCGTGCAGGATAATCTGTATTCCCGCGAAAAGATCGAAGTCAGCCTGAAACAGGGCAAGGTCACGATGGCGGTGTTCGATGAAGGAAATCCCGAACCGAAGAAAAGCACTTCTACCGAACCGGATGGCAGGGTTCCAGTTGTTATCGATGCCGGCTTCGACGAGTTTGTCAGGGAAAACTGGGACAGCCTGGTCGCCGGCGAGACGCGCAGTTTCATGTTCCCGTTCGCGGCGCGTTCCAGCCTGATGGAATTGCGCATCAGGTCGAGCGCCTGCAGCTACGAGACCACGACGGATCAATGTTTCAGGCTGGAGCTGTCGAACTGGTTTTTTCGCATGGTCGCGGATCCGATAGAACTCGGCTACGATTCCGGGCCGCGGCGCCTGACCCGGTACCGAGGTTTGTCGAATATCGGTGACGAAAACGGCAACGGGCTAGTGGTCGATATTCGCTACGGCTACCAGGATATTCCGGAACTCGCATGTCGCGTGAAACAGCAGGCGTTAACCGAAGGCCTGGACAAGCCTGATTCCGTATTACTATCCGGCGTTGGCGGATCCCGATGAAAAAAAAATTACGAAATACCCTGGCCATTCTTGGCCTGGTCACCATCGCAGGCTGCTCATCGATCTCTGTCGAGGACTATGCCGCTAACAAGCCGCGGCTGGTCGCGGAGGAATTTTTCAACGGCAAACTCGCCGCCCATGGCATCGTCAAGAATCGCGGCGGCAAGGTCATCCGTTATTTCAGCGCCGATATCAACGCCTACTGGGTCGACGGTATTGGCACACTCGACGAGCAGTTTGTTTTCGATGACGGCGAAAGGCAGACACGGGTCTGGAAATTGAATCCGTCCGGCAGCGGAAGCTACATCGCGACCGCGGGCGACGTCGTGGGCGAGGGCTCGATGCAGGTCGCCGGCAACGGTGTTTTCCTCGACTACGTGCTGCGCATCCCCTATGGCGACGGAACCATCGATCTGCATATCGACGATCGCATGTACCTGGTATCCGATCGCATACTGCTGAACGAATCGATCATGACCAAGTGGGGTTTCGAGGTCGGCGAGATTACCCTCGTTATCGAGAAGATCTAGCCCGCTATTCGCGCGGCGGCAACCCGGTGTGCTGCGTCAGCAGCCGGCCCTTGCCCAGGCGCTTCTGCCGGTTGCTGTTCTTGCGCCGCGGGCTCTTGTAATCGGCTTTGTCGCGCGGCTGAAACGCCGGGACCAGTTGCTGTTTACCGTTTCCGATCAGGTCCTCGCGTCCCATCGCCTTTAGCGCCTCGCGCAGCAGCGGCCAGTTTGCCGGGTCGTGGTAGCGCAGAAACGCCTTGTGCAGCCGGCGCTGCCTCTCCCCTTTGGCGGTATCGACCGTTTCGCTATCGCGGCGCACCCGCTTGAGCGGATTCTTGCCGCTGTAATACATCGCGGTCGCGGTCGCCATCGGCGACGGGTAGAAATTCTGCACCTGGTCGGCGCGAAACCCGTTCTGCTTCAACCAGATCGCAAGATTCATCATGTCCTCGTCGGTGGTGCCCGGATGCGCCGCGATAAAGTAGGGAATCAGGTACTGCTCCTTGCCGGCCTTGCGCGAGTATTTTTCGAACAGGGCCTTGAAGCGATTGTAGCTGCCCATGCCCGGTTTCATCATCTTCGACAACGGGCCCTGCTCGGTATGCTCCGGCGCGATCTTGAGATAGCCGCCGACGTGATGGCTGACCAGTTCCTCGACGTAAGCCGGCGACTCGACCGCGAGGTCGTAACGCAGGCCGGAGCTGATCAGGACTTTCTTTATGCCATCGGTGTTGCGCGCGTTGCGATACAGCTCGATCAGCGCCGAGTGATCGGTGTTCAGGTTTTCGCAAATCCCCGGGTAGACGCAGGAGGGGCGGCGGCACGCGGTTTCGATGGCCTTCGATTTGCAGGCGATGCGATACATGTTCGCGGTCGGCCCGCCGAGATCCGATATGACGCCGGTGAAACCCGGCACTCGGTCGCGAATGGTCTCGATCTCGCGCAGGATCGAAGCCTGCGAGCGGTTCTGAATGATGCGCCCCTCGTGCTCTGTAATCGAGCAGAAGGTGCAGCCGCCGAAACAGCCGCGCATGATGTTGATGGAAAAGCGGATCATTTCGTAGGCCGGGATGCGGGCACCGCCGTAGGCGGGGTGCGGTACGCGCGCGTAGTCGAAACCGAACACGTAATCCATTTCCTCGGTGGTCAACGGGATCGGCGGCGGGTTGAACCAGAT
>JAOTUD010000434.1 GCA_029864065.1 Gammaproteobacteria bacterium
AAGGTCAGCTTCGAGGGCGACAAGGCGCCTGCGCCGGCGCTGTTCGACAAGGTGCTGGTCGCGGTCGGACGCCGGCCAAACGGTCACCGCATCGGCGCGGACAAGGCAGGTATCAAGGTCGACGATAGCGGATTTATCCCCGTGGACAAGCAAATGCGCACCAATGTTGCCAATATTTTCGCGATTGGCGATATCGTCGGCGACCCGATGCTGGCGCACAAGGCGACGCACGAAGGCAAGGTGGCCGCCGAAGTGATCGCCGGCATGAAATCGTATTTCGAACCGCTGACGATTCCGTCGGTAGCCTATACCGATCCCGAGGTGGCGTGGATGGGATTGAGCGAAAGCGAGGCCAAGGAGCAGGGTATCGAATTCGAGAAAGGCGCGTTCCCCTGGGCCGCGAGCGGTCGCTCTCTGGGCATAGACCGCGACGAGGGCCTGACCAAGGTGTTGTTCGACAAGGAGAGCAAGCGCATCATCGGTGCCGGGATCGTCGGGCCCAATGCGGGCGAGCTGATCGCTGAAGCCGTGCTGGCGCTGGAGATGGGCGCCGACGCCGAGGATATCGGGTTGACCATACATCCGCACCCGACCCTTTCCGAGACTTTCAATTTCGCCGCCGAAATGGCCGAGGGTACGATTACCGATCTTTACCTACCGCGCAGGAAGTAAGGGCCTGGCGCGAGCCGGCTTTAACCGGGTATAAGGCCGTCATGCCGCTACTCAACTTTGCCAGCAGCGGGTCCGGACAGCCGCTGGTGGTGCTGCATGGCCTGTTCGGGTCGGGCAGAAACTGGCAATCGCATACGCGCCAGTTCGCCAGTCGCTGCCAAGTGATCAATGTCGACCTGCGCAATCACGGCCAGTCGTTCCATGCCGATGAAATGAATTATCCGATCATGGCCGACGATGTCGCGCAGCTGCTGCAGCGACTCGAGCTGGCCGACTGCAACCTGCTCGGGCACAGTATGGGCGGCAAGGTCGCAATGACGCTGGCGGTTAATTATCCCGCGCTGGTGTCGCGCCTGATCGTCGCCGACATCGCGCCAGTCTCCTATTTCCATCACTACGACGATCTGATCGAACCGATTCTTGCGCTGCCGCTCGATGCCATCGAATCGCGCGCCAGGGCCGATCACCTGTTGCGGCAGCATATTCCCGAGGACCAGCTACGCGCCTTTCTGCTGCAAAACCTGGTGCGCGAGGGCGGCTCCTGGCGTTGGCGCGTGAACTGGCGCGTGATCCAGCGCGACATGGAGTTTTTGACCGGCTTCGACGACCTGCCGCCGGGCTGGCGAATCGAGGTGCCGACCCTGTTTATTCGCGGCGCCAGGTCCGATTACGTCGGCGATGCTGAAATCGACGTGATCGAAGAGCGCTTTGCAAACGCCGTCGTGACCACCATCGACGCTGCCGGGCACTGGCTGCATGCCGAAAAACCCGAGCAGTTCGTACAGCTGGTGCTCGACTACCTGCCGCGATAAAAGCCGCAAATCCGGGCGTCGTAGAAGCCTGCTCGCGCTTCGTACTGGCCGCGCCGCGAGGGCGCCCCTCAAACGCCGGCAACCAGGGTGAACGGTCCTCAAGAAAGGTCCGGAATAGCCGATAAACCAGTCAGTTTGTCGAGATTCGTGGTAACCGATGCCAATCAAGAGCAAGTTTTTACTAGTCCTGTTAATAGGCTTTTGCGCCGGCGCGCAATCGGTCGAGCGTCGCTACCAGGCGTCGATGGACGAATCCAGCTGGAAATTGATCGAACGCAGCCCCGTTGCCTGTCGTATCGAGCACCAGATCCCGCTGTTCGGCAGCGCGGTGTTCACGCAGGAGGCCGGACGGGGACTGCGGCTGGAATTGAACAGCCGCCACAGGTTCGGCAAGGGCGTCAATGTGGAGCTGCGCTCGGAGGCAACCAGCTGGAATTCGAAGAATATTCCCACCGTGCTGGCTCGTTTCGAAACCAGCGGTCGCCGCAGCCTGTTCGGGATACCGGCAGGCGTCGCCGAGCAGGCTTTTTACGAACTAAGCCAGGGGTCCCAGCCGGGATTCCTGTTTTACGACGAGCAGTCGCTGATTGCGACGCTGTCAACGGTCAGGTTCGGAGAGGCCGAGGCGGCCTTCAAGAACTGCGTCGAGGAGCTGCACGACCTGAACTTCGACGATGTGCGTGTCAGCAGTATTCATTTCGAACCCGATAACGAATTCGCCAGTATCGAGCAGGAAGAGACCTCGTTCACGCGGATGCTGGAGTATCTCCAGGTTGACAAATCGATTTCCGAAATCGTCGTCAGCGGCCATGCCGACAATACCGGGCTCGCCTGCTATAACGAGGGCCTGTCCGAGCGTCGCGCCTGGTACGTGTACGACCTGCTCATCGCTCTCGGCATCGATTCCAGACTGCTGCGGGTCGCCTATTTCGGGGAGCAGCAACCGGCGCGCAAGGGCGCCAACAAAAATTCGCTGGCCGCCAACAGGCGGGTTACGGTCGAGTTGCGCCGTTGAACACGGGAGCGCCGACGCGGCTTCATTTGCCGCGGTTGATTCGCGAATACTTCGAGTTCCAGTAGACTTCTCCGCCACCCTCCAGATGCGACTGCGCTCGTGCCAGGATAAACAGTAAATCGGACAATCGGTTGATATACCAGCAGGTCAGCGGGTTGAGCGTTGCGACATCATTGAGGTTGACCAGCGAACGCTCGACGCGGCGGCACACGGTGCGGGCCAATTGCAGCCCAGCTACCGCCTGGGACCCACCGGGAAGTATAAATTCCCTGAGCTCGCCGAGATCGGCATTGAATGCATCGGCGCTTTCCTCCAGACCATCGACATAGTCTTGCGTTATCAGCTGCTTGCCCGGCTGGCACAGCTCTGCGCCGATGTCGAACAGATCGTGCTGTACCGCGAATAACGCCTGTGCTATCGGCCCGTCATCGAGCAGGCTCAGCGCAACGCCGATGCAGGCGTTGAGCTCGTCGACCTCGCCCATGCAAACCACTCGTGGATCGTTCTTGACGACCCTGCTGCCGTCCGCGAGCCCGGTGGTGCCGTGATCCCCGGTGCGCGTATATACCTTTGTCAGTCGATTTCCCATTATTCGAAACTATAGCCTGCGGTCAGAGTGAAAATGCGATCGGGGCTCGGCTGGTAGGCAGCTCCGAATCCGTTATTGGTGACGAATTCTGCATGTTTTTCGTCAGCCAGGTTGTTGATCCTGAAGTTTACATCCCAGGCCCTGTATTGATAACCGATTCCTGCATTGATCACGGTGATCGAGCCCAGCTTGCCAAACTCGTTAGCATTGTCGCCCTGGGCGTACTTTGCCGAACTGTAATGATATTCCAGGTAGCCGGTGACAGAATCGTTGAACCGGTAGTCGCCGCGCAGCCTGGCGATGCGATCGACGACGCCCGATATTTCGTTGCCGGCAAAAAATCCCGATTCGTATTTGGCGTCGACCAGCCCGATATCGGTTTTTAGCGCAAACACCTGGCTCAGCTGGCTCAGCAGCGACAGGGTAGCCCGTCGCGA
>JAOTUD010000436.1 GCA_029864065.1 Gammaproteobacteria bacterium
CTGCCAGCATCGCGCTATCGGCATGAAATACCAGGTTCAATTCGCTGTTGGTGAAATCGCCGTTGCTGGGATTGAGCAAATTGCCCTGATCGACCTGCCCGGGCAGCATGTCGCCGGGCAGCCCCAGCTTGTTGTAACCCGCGGTTGACAGCAGGTCCATTTGCCCAAGGCCCTGGCCGACCAGCACGTTGGAACCGGCGAGATTGGCGCCGCCGGCGAGATCGAAACAGATGAAAGGCACGCTGGCGCCGGCACCCGATGGCACCAGCGAACAGCCGATCGAAGTCTGCAGCGCCTGCAAATCGGGCGAAATGGCCGCGAACGCGGGATTGGCGAGCAGGGTACCAACTAGGCCCCCGGAAAGAACCGTCGCGGAACCCGTCATGAATCCCTGGCGAATAAATTGCCTGCGACTCATCGGCCTGCCGTGATCCTCGTGGAGCAGGGGTGCATCCGGGTGCAGGTACTGATTTTTGTTGAATCTGGCCATTTCTACGATCCTATTGTACTAGCATGACAGCACTGCCGACGGCAGCGGCGCATACAGCCTTGACGATTTGCTTGGTGCGGTTCGGCGAATTATCGGGAGCGCATTCCTGCACCGCCGGTAGTGGCGGGGGCGTGCATCCCAGCATTTCAGTGACCAGGCTCTCGTAGGCATCGCCGCCGAGTGCCGAATCCAGGTCCTGGGTCGTACCCGATGACAGCATGCCGCGAACGTCTACGGAGTCTGGCTGGGTAGTCAGGTTCAGGGGCGAAGCATCACCAACCACGTTCATCGCCGCGGTCAGCAATGGATCGGTGATCGCCGCGCGATTGGCGTCCTGCTGCGCCGACGGCGCACCCGTCGGTTGCGGCGGGTTGTAATAGGCTGCCGCTGGCGGCGGTCCGAACGCGGTCTGCGCGTTCTGGCTCATGTTGAAGGTCGCAAAGTATCCCGGATTGGTTTCCACCAGCGTGTTACAGGAGGCCAGCGCCAGCTGCGCGATCGCCATCTGGTGCGACGGCAGGAAGGCGTCGATCGATTCGACCGTCGGCAACTGTTGAATATAGCTGTCGTAGGTTCCCTTGACCGAAACCGGGTTGCCGAAGCTCTGGTCATCGTTAACCGGGATCCCGGTAATCTCCGCTATGGTGGCGGCGATCTCCTCGAAAGTGCGTACCCCGATATCGGATACGACCGGGGCCGCTGGCAGCGTTGGCGGGGTCGGTGCATTGGGCAGCGCTTCGACGTAAGGCGGGATGCGCATCACCGTACCGATGGTATCGAAAGTCAGGAAAAACTCGTCGTTGGTTGCATTTTTCTCGATCGCAATAATGGTGCCGAGCGGTGACAGGTTCTGTCCCAGTTGCGCGTAATCATAGTCGGTCGCGTTCACCGTGACGTCGATATTGGCAAAGGCCTGGCCCACCAGCGCTTCCTTGCCGTTGATGCCGATGCGCATGCCCTCGATCGATATATCGGTGGGCGGAGTCCAGGTCGGGTCCAGGTTGATGAACATCGGGTTGCTGAACAGGTAACTGTAGCTGTCGAACTGCGACACCTCGAACAGGATATAGCTCTGATCGTTGGGATCGACCGGGTTGGTGACACGGTGCCCGACCCAGAACAGCAGGTAGAACTTGGCGCCCACGCCGAGCTCGAAGTTTTGCTGGATCTGCGCCGGCGTCAGCGCGCGGTTGTGGATTGCGACCATGCGTACCTGGCCATCCCAGTCATTACCGCCACCAGCGTCCGCGGCGCCGATGACAAATGCGTAATTGTCATCCCAGACGACATTGCCGATAGACGTGTTGGCCGGGCCACGGTCGGGCGCCGGGACCAGCGCGCCGTTGACGTAGACGGTGCGACCGACGAACGGGTCATAGTTGGCGACCACGTGCTGCAGGCTCGCCTGCGCGATTTCCTGGCCGCTGTCGCCGGTGGTGTAAAACGGCTCGCCATCAAGCGACAGCGGATCGGGATCGTCGACCCTGTTGTAGAAACGGTAGTCGTACATCTCCTGGTCCAGCGCGAAATTGCGCGGCGTGCCGTCGGAGTAACCCATGATAGTGGCGCCTGCCTGCGAAACGTTGGCCGGTATGATCCAGGCCTCGATGGCGTACTCACCGGTCAATTCGATACGCTCCTTCAACTTGCTGCTATCCAGGTTGTTCGAATAGGCGTAGCCGTTCGACAGGTCGAGCCCGTAACCGCCGAGCCACTGCACCGAGCCCGCCAGTTGCAGCGTGATCGCCGGGGTCTTACCGCTGGTATCGAAGGCCTCGGGGCTACCGAGACCGCTCTTGAATTCCCACAGCGCGATCTGGTCGGCCTCGTGACGGTTGCCGCCGGAAGCGACGATGCCATCGCCGAGGTTGAGCGCCTTGCTGGTGACCAGCGCTATATCGACCTGGGTCGGGAGAATACCGTCGGCGAACAGCGTGATCGCGTCCTGCATGGTTTGCGCGTCTGCCGCGCAATCGTTGGTCCAGCAGTTGTGCGATTCCTCGCGCAGGCGCACCACGAGGCGCGAATTCATCGGCGTGTCGATGTCCATCTTTGGCCTGGCCGCGTCGTAGGCGCTGGCGGAGTCATTGTTGGCGAAAAACGGGGCTATCGGCAGCGGAGGGGCGGTTTCCTCGTGACAATTCTGACAGTTCGCCACCAGGATCGGATGCACGGTGTCGGCAAAACTCTGGGTCAAACCGGGATCGGTCGGGAGATCAGGGAATGACTTGGCGTCACCCGGATCGACATGCGTCGGCGCGGTCAACTGTATCGGGCGACCCGCGGTGATATTAGAACCCGTGGCCCAGTTTACGATCATGCTCTCGATCGTGTCGGCGCAGGCGTTGGCAGAAGACAGCCAGCAGTGGTGGCCGGTGCGGGCCTTGCCAACGACGTCGGAACTGCCGGGATTCGACAGCGACACGATTTGGATGGCTTCGAAATACGCGGCGTTGACGTCCGCTTTATTGACGAAACCGGGGATCTGGCCCACGCCGTGACACTGCCCGCAGCGATTGTCGGTATACAGGTTGTTGTAGAAGTGGGTCTGGAATGCGCGAATATCGGGAGTTCTCGCGGCCGGGCCGCTATAGCCCGAACCACCGTCCGACAGGTCCGGGTTCGACGTGGTGCCGACGCCGTCGCTGCAGGAAACGGCCAGCAGGGCAAGGCACGGAAACAGGAAGATCTTGGTTATGTATCGGGAAATCGACATGATGCTAGTTCCCCTTGCAGTGAGCGGCAACGTCGGTGAAAACTTCCCGCATGTTGTAGTTATAAGTCGTTTTGAAATTGTTCACGATAGTGTCGCGAACCACGCGATCCTGATCGTAGAAATTCTCGGGGCCGCGCAGGCAGACCGTTTCGAAAACCTTGTCGACCTGGCACTGGGCGAACGCGTGGCTGCTGGCGAGTTCCTCGCCCAGCGATTTGGCCCCGTTGCCGACGGTGTTGTTCTTGTCGTCCTTGGCCAGCGGGGTCGCGATGCGACTATCGGACCAGCCGAGCAGGTAATTCGGCCCGTTGCG
>JAOTUD010000435.1 GCA_029864065.1 Gammaproteobacteria bacterium
GATCTGGCCTTCGTACCGGCCCTGTCGGGCCTCGCCTGCCCGCACTGGGACCGGCGTGCCGCCGGCATCTGGGTCGGCTTGTCGCTCGATACCGACCGCCGCGACCTGATTCAGTCGATCCTCGAGGGCATCGCGTTGCGGGCCGCGGAGGTGGTCGGCGCGATGGACGCGCTGGTCGAAATAGGCGAGCGGATATCCATCGATGGCGGGTTGTCGGCAAATCCCTATTTTTGCCAGTTCCTGGCCGATTTGCTGGAACGACAGGTGACTGTCAGGGCGATGTCGGAACTGACGGCGCTGGGGACGGCGCGGCTGGCCGGGGCGCGGGAGTCGATGGCCGCGGCGGAGGACGACAGCCTGCGCCGCTACCGGCCCGCCGCGGATCGCAGCGCGGCGCGGGAACTGTTCGCCGAGGCCGTGTCGCGCGCGCGCGGCTGGCGCAAGTAGCGCTTCGGCAGGTTTGGACTTCCCTTCGTTGAGTACCCCCCGAGCGTGTAGTCGCTTCGCGCCCATCCGCGGGTCGGGGCAAAATTTTCTCCGTAATCGAGTCGCAGGGGATAGCGCCGCGAAATCTTGACCCGGGAAAAAATGTCGGCTGCGGGCAGGAAAGTAATCAGGGCCAGCGGCTCAAGCGGGTATTCAATATTGATGTTGAAGTCTGCTCCCACTGTGGTGGCAGGGTCAGGTTATTGGCTTGTATTGAAGATCAACCGGTAATTGACCAGATACTCAATCACTTGAACAGGAAAGGAACCTGGCTCACACCCATGAGCCTGATTCCTGAGGGCACTGGGCCTCCTGCAGTTTAGCTATTCTAATCTGCGCGAGTTCAAAGTCACATCTTCAAGCAGCCCAATCAGGGCAGCCAGTCAGCCTGTTTCACGCCAGCAGGGATCTACCTGAAAAGGCATCTTAAATCACTCAGCATCGCTAGATTTCTACTGCCAAAACCGAATCACATAGAAAAACCAACGAGCACCAAGCCCCATATTATCGAAACAGATCGGCTGGCCTTGGCGCGAATAGGTGGATTATGCTTCCTATACGCAGCAGTATGACCAGACGCTCGATAACTATTACCTAAGGGCGAGGTATTACGATCCGAATGTGGGCCGGTTTGCGCAGATGGACACATGGCAGGGTAAGCTTCACCATCCAATAACATTAAACAAGTGAATCGCCCCGGGTATTCCGGAGGCTATTTTGTGTGAGTCATGCCGCCGCGGATGACTCTTCCAGTTGCTGATAATACATCAGCTCGTACTCGGCCGGGGGAATGTTTCCGATCGGCTCCAGTAACCGTCGATGGTTAAACCAGTCAACCCATTCCAGCGTTGCATACTCCACTTCATCGATGGTCTTCCAGGGGCCGCGCTTACGTATGACTTCGGTCTTGTACAGCCCATTGATGGTTTCAGCCAATGCATTGTCGTAGGAATCACCGACGCTGCCGACGGATGATTCGATGCCCGCCTCGGCCAGTTTCTCGGTGTAATGGATCGACAGGTACTGACAGCCGCGGTCGCTGTGGTGGATGAGTTCGTCCGTGGTTGCTCGTGACCACAGTGCTTGTTCCAGCGCATCGAGGACCAGATCGGTCTTCAGCGAACGACTGACTCGCCAGCCCACGATCATGCGTGCAAACACATCGACGACGAAGGCGACATGGACAAATCCACTCCAGGTGGCAACGAAGGTGATGTCGGCCACCCAGAGCTGATTGGGCCGTGAAGCGGTAAACGCTCGGTTCACCAGGTCAGCCGGTCGAGCCAGAGAGTCATCGGGGAGGGTCGTCCAGTGCTTCTTCGGGCCCCGTGTGACGCCTTCCAGGCCTAGGCGCTTCATCAGCCGTCCAACCGTACAGCGCGCGACGTCAAAGCCTTCTCGGTTCATCTGACGCCAGACCTTCTTGACACCGTAGACCTCGAAATTCTCTTTCCAGATCCGCTGAATCTCCGGCTCGAGCAACTCATCCTGCTTCGCTCGATCCGAGCGCCGCTCGGGGTTACATTCCAGATCCTTGTGCTCGTAATACGTGGCTGGGGCAATCGGCAATACCTTGCAGATCGGCTCGACCCCGAATCGCTCTCGATGATTATCGATGTAGCGGATCATCGCTTCAGTTTGCGGTCGAGCTCCGCCTGGGCGAAAAAAGCCGAAGCCGTGCGTAGTATCTCATTGGCCCGTTTCAGCTCTCGATTCTCGCGCTCCAACTCCTTGAGCCGCTCCCGATCGCTCGTAGAAACACCGCCTCGACTACCCTGATCAATCTCGGATTGTCTCACCCAGCGGCGGAGGGTCTCTGCAGTACAGCCTATCTTGGCTGCTATGGATTCGATTGTGGCCCACTGGGAATCGTGCTCATGCTGATGCTCGAAAACCATGCGGACCGCCCGTTCCCGGACTTCCGGGGAATATCTTTTGTTTGTCTTCATTGCTAAATCCTCTCAAAGAATTTAGCCTCCGACAAATCCGGGGCGATTCAGGGATTGGATTCGTTAATGGTTGGCTACTCGCGAACTGTATAACACCTGAATGATTAGTAATCCCGTCGAAAGGAGGATTAGGAACATTGGGTTGCGGACAACCACCTGTTTGAACACTCTCAAACATAAGGCTTCGCCCCTCAAGGTCAGGACGGACACTCAACGACCACTCGCGGGGATCTTGAATGTCTCCGCCGGGGCACGTCCTTTCCGCAGCTGACAAGGTAGATCTCACACCTAAATTCTTAAAGGTAAAGGGCGATGGGGAGGAAAAATCGAAGAATAGGCCCGTTTCGGTAGCACTAACACTCCCGCTAGAAAAGCCAAAAACGCTTGGCTCCAACTTAACAAGACGTCCTTCGAAAGACCCGGCCTCCGATGTATCACCGCTCCGATTTTCAAGAACTTGGCTGCCGTTGAACAGGAAGTTCCAGTCGATGATATCGTTATTCGACAGTAGTCCGATCTGTCCGTTGGTTTCGATGTAACCGGTGACGCTAACACCGGAACCAATGGTTCTGTCGATAACATATATTGTGCTGGCGACCGCGCTGGTTGTTCCGTAAATCGAAAAAAGAAAAACGATGGCGGTGACCGCAAGAATGGGTTTTATTTTGATATCATTTCTTCTACATAAACGCATGATGCCCCCCATATGTGTACTTTAAATCGAGGCGCCAAATTCATGCTTATGATTGCGAGCACAGGGTCGAAGACTGGCACTATGCGTCCTTGCCTTTATGGTTCCACTATTAATTGAGATACTCCCGTCGGGATAATATCCCATGCTATACCTGTGTATTTCACCCAAATGGGTGAATCTGCGAGGCCACTTATTATCTAAATTTTTTTGCGTGGGTCTGCAACGGGTCGGCTATCGCCGCTGATTCAGCGGGCTTGGGCGGCAGCTTTCTCGTAAGCGGACCCCCAGCGAGCCCTGATAGGAGGCAATCTCCGGCCTATTCTGTTGAAAAACTCGAAAAAAAGGGAGGACTGGTTTTCTGCAGAATACCAAAACAATTTGAACTCCGCA
>JAOTUD010000437.1 GCA_029864065.1 Gammaproteobacteria bacterium
ACTCCTCGAGCGTCTTGACCAGCGAGGCCTCGCTGAAGCGGGGCGGCGGCTCGGTGAAATGCTGCTCGAGCCGGATTTCGTTGAGGCCGACGATGTCGCCTTCCTGCAGCGGCGGTAATAGATTTTCCTTGTTATCGTCTTTCTTCGGCTCGTCCTTGTCCTCGATGTAAACCCGCATGAAGCCCGGATCGCGGATCGTCGAACCGTTGGCGCGGAAGCTGTTATCGCTGCCGCAGGCCAGATCTATAGAGACCGTGTCCAGCGTCGCGTGGATCATCTGGCAGGCCATGGTGCGCTTCCAGATCAGGCTGTAGAGGCGGAACTCGTCGTCGCCGAGGTGTTGCTTGATCTTGAAAGGCTCGTTGCGGGCGCTGGTCGGGCGGATCGCCTCGTGCGCTTCCTGCGCATTCTTGGACTTGGTTTTGTACTCGCGCGGCGTTTCCGGCAGGTTATTCTCGCCGAACTTGTCCGCGATGAATTCCCGGATCTCGTTGATCGCATCGTTCGACAGGGTTACCGAATCGGTACGCATGTAGCTGATCAGTCCCACCTGGCCGGCGCCGATGTCGATACCCTCGTAAAGCCTCTGCGCGGTACGCATGGTGCGTTGCGCGCCGAATCCGAGCTTGCGCGAGGCTTCCTGCTGCAGCGTCGAGGTCGTAAAGGGTGGCGCGGGGTTGCGCTTGCGCTGCTTCTTTTCGACCTTGTAGACGCGCAGTTTTCCCTGCGCGGCATCGCTCAGGCGGCGGTGCGCGGCCTGAGCCTGCTCGGCGTTGGTAATGGTGAACTGCTTGACCTTTTCCCCGGCAAGTTTATTCAGTTTCGCGCTGAACGGCTGATCCTCGAACACGTTGTCCGATTCGATGCTCCAGTATTCCTGCGGATTGAAGGCCTCGATTTCGAGTTCACGCTCGACAATCATGCGCAGCGCGGGGCTCTGCACCCTGCCGGCGGACAATCCGCGCCTTATCTTGCGCCACAGCAGCGGCGACAGGTTGAACCCGACCAGGTAGTCGAGCGCGCGCCGCGCCTGTTGCGCGTTGACGAGATCCATCGTGATTTCGCGCGGATGGGCGATGGCCTCGGATACCGCCTGCCTGGTGATTTCGTAGAAGGCCACGCGGTAGGCCTTCTTGTTCTTCATCAGGTCTTTTTCGCGGAGCAATTCGTACAGGTGCCAGGAAATCGCTTCACCCTCACGATCGGGGTCAGTGGCCAGGTATATCGAATCCGCTTTCTTGAGCTCCTTCTTGATGCTGGCGATGTGCTTTTGATTGCGCTCGACCGGCGTGTAATTCATCTTGAAGTTATTGTCGGTTTCGACCGCGCCTTCCTTGGGGATAAGGTCGCGGACGTGCCCGTAGGACGCCAGCACCTTGAAGTCCTTGCCCAGGTATTTCTCGATGGTTCGTGCCTTAGCCGGAGATTCTACGATGACGAGGTGGCTTGACATTTATAGTAACGGGTTAGCAGCGATAATTGACGAATGCCCGTGTTTAATGAAAAACGGCGGGCTGATCGGCAAACACGATATCTTCGTAGTGCATCAAGGCGTTTTCGTCCTGCTCTTCCGAACTGTTGAAAAGGACCATCATGACGATCCACTTCAGTTCCTCGATGTCGACTTCGGAATCGGATTCGAGCGCCATCACGCGGTTGATCACCATTTCGCGCAGGCGCGGCGTGAGTACGCCGGACTGCTCGAGGAAAATGAGAAAACCCTGCGCATTGTAGGCTAGCTTTGCGCGTTCTTCCGGCGCCAGTACCCGCACCGCGATATCTGACTGATCGGCGCCCGAGGCATCTTCCACGTCGGCGAGCCCGTCGAGCCATTCGAAGGCCTTGTCTATTTCAAGCCGCTCGAAACCGGCGGCACGCAGGTCGGCGTCGATACCGTCACGGTCTTCCGGGAGGTTTTCCTCCTGATCCGCATAGCTCGAAAAAATATACATCAGAACGTCTATAACGCCTTCTTTCATGGATACCTCATTTATATCCTGACGAAGCAGCCGCCAGGTACCGGTCGAATCAAATCGTTGAACTCAAGTAATAGTAGCATGGATGAAAGCTTGTCGATGGTCAAGCCGCTGCGTTGCACAAGTATGTCGCAGTCGACCGGATCGTAGCCGATTGCGTCGAGCAGATCCCGATGCTCCCGATCGAGGCCGGAATCGGTCTGTTTTTGCGGCCGGGTCCGGGCTGCGGTAACGTAGCCCAACAGGTTAGCGAGGTCGCGGGTAACGTCAGCCGGCGTTTCCACCAGCGTTGCCCCGTCGCGAATCAGGTCGTGACATCCGCGCGTCAGCGGATTGTGGATAGAACCCGGCACCGCAAACACTTCTCGACCCTGTTCGGCGGCGAGGCGCGCGCTAATCAGCGAGCCGCTGCGCCGGGCCGCTTCCACCACCAGCGTCGCCATCGCGATGCCGCTGATTATGCGGTTGCGCTGTGGAAAATTGTGACGCTGCGCGGCGGTGCCGAGCGCGAACTCGGTGACCAGCAGGCCGCGGTCGGCAATTTCTTCGGCCAGGCCGCGATTGCGCGCGGGATAAGTCAGGTCGAGGCCGGTTCCGAGCACCGCCAGCGTGCCTCCGCCGGCATGCAATGCACCGCGATGGGCCTCGGCGTCGATACCCAGGGCCAGGCCGCTGACGATTGCCAGGCCGGCGCTGGCTAACTCCGCGGCAAAGTCGAATGCGGTCTGCGCACCCCCGGGGGTACACAGGCGGCTGCCGACGATCGCAATCTGCGGGTCCTGCAACAGCGCCGGGTTACCGCGCGCATAGAGCAGCATCGGGTAATCGCCGATCTGGCGCAGCAGCGCGGGGTAGGCGCCGTCGTCGAAGCAGATCAAATGATTATTTTCGGCTTCCGCCCAGGCCAGGTCCCGCGCGACCTGCTGTTCGCAGCCGGCCGTAATCCGGGAAATCGCGTTCTGTTTCAGGCCGATGGTCCTGAGCTCGACGGGAGTAGCGCGCCGCGCGCATGCCGGGTCGTTGTCGAAATGCTCGAGCAGGTGCGCCAGTTGCGCCCGGTGCGGGCCGAGGCCATGGTATAGATGCAGGAAATCGGGCAGCAAATCCTTTTGCATGAGGGTCTCCAGTTCCATTTGCAGACCCGGGTACTATAGCACCAGGCCGCTGCCCGATGCCAGGGAAGGCGAAAAGCGTTAAGGCGATTCGACGTAATCTTTGATGGTGATCGGGACTTCGGCTTCCATGATCAGCGCAAAGCTCATTTTTTCGAACGAGCGAATCACCATCGCCATGCCGACCCGCTCGTCGGGAAGCTTGACGCGAAAATCCGGATCGGGCTCGGCCTTGTCGGGAATGATTTCGCCGGTGCGGACGATCTTCAGCAGGTTGCCGGACTCGATGCCATCACGCTGACCGAGGTTGATGGCGATAGTCTGGTACACGCCGGTTTGCGAAATAGCGTCCAGCAGCGCGACGATAGAGCCGCTCACCTCGGTGCTGGGCGGTTTCGGGAAGAAGTCGCGCTCGAAATTGGTGTTGT
>JAOTUD010000438.1 GCA_029864065.1 Gammaproteobacteria bacterium
ATGGACTATGGCGATATCATCGCCGATCACGTCAAGACCAACGCCGACATGACGATCGCCTGCCTCGAAGTGCCGCTCGAGGAAGCGGCCGGCGCGTTCGGCGTCATGACGGTCGACACTTCGGGCCGAATAATCGAATTCAACGAAAAGCCCGCCGAGCCGGCGCCAATCCCCGACCGGCCGGGCTTTTGCCTCGCCTCGATGGGAAACTACCTGTTCAATACCGAGTTTCTGTACGAGCAATTGATCAAGGATGCCGACGATCCCAACTCGGGGCACGATTTCGGCAAGGACATCATCCCGTCGATCATCGACAAATATCACGTATACGCCTACCCGTTTCGCGACACGGATACCGGCGAACTCGCCTACTGGCGCGACGTCGGCACGCTGGATGCGTTCTGGGAAGCCAACATGGAGCTCGTCAACGTGACGCCGGAACTGAATCTCTACGATCAGAGCTGGCCGATCCTGACGCACCAGGTGCAGATGCCGCCCGCCAAGTTCGTGTTCGACCAGGACGATCGTCGCGGCGTCGCAATCGATTCGATGGTGTCTGGCGGATGCGTGATTTCGGGTTCGCTGGTCAAGCGTTCGTTGCTGTTTTCCAACGTCAAGGTCCATTCCTTCTGCGAAATCCGTGACAGCGTCATTCTTCCCGACGTCGAAATCGGTCGCAACGCCCGTATCACCAGGACCATCATCGATCGCGGCTGCACTATCGAGCCGGGCATGGTCATCGGCGCAGACCATGAACAGGACAGGCAACGCGGTTTTCGGGTTACCGAAAAAGGCGTGGTGCTGGTTACGCCCGACATGCTGCACCAGCAGACTCACGAAAGCAGGTAGCGCGCCGTGTCCGTTCGCAAAACGATCGCCACGAAACCATTTGGCGACCAGAAACCGGGGACGTCGGGGCTGCGCAAAAAGGTGCGCGTGTTCCAGCAGGCGAATTACCTGGAAAATTTCGTGCAGTCGATTTTCGATGCCACCCGGCCCGGGTCTGGTAATTTTACCGGCAGGACTCTCGTGGTCGGCGGCGATGGCCGTTTCTATAACGACGAGGCCCTGCAGACGATCCTCAAAATGGCCGCCGCCAACGGATTCGAACGCATCATTGCCGGGCGCGACGGGCTGCTGTCGACGCCGGCGGCATCCTGCATCATCCGCAAGTACCGGGCCTTCGGCGGCATTATCCTGTCCGCAAGCCACAACCCCGGCGGCCCCGATGCCGATTTCGGCATCAAGTTCAACGGTGCCAATGGCGGGCCCGCCAGCGAGGAACTGACCGCCGCAATCTTCGCGCAAAGCCGGCAGATCGAGCAGTATCATATCTTCGATTCTGCGCGCGTCGACCTTGGCCGGGCCGGCAGCCGGCAGCTGGGTGAGATGCAAATTGAAGTCATCGATCCCGTGGCCGATTACGCCGTGCTGATGGAGCAATTATTCGACTTTCAGCGCATCCGCGAGTTATTGACCAGTGGGTCATTTCGATTGCAGTTCGACGCGATGAACGCGATAACCGGCCCTTACGCCCACAGCATCCTCGAACAGAAACTCGGGGCTCCACCGCGCAGCGTGCTGCGCGGCCAGCCGCTGCCGGATTTCGGCGGCGAACACCCGGATCCGAACCCGGCCCACACCCCCGACCTGCAGCGGCGCACCAGCGGTAGCGATGCCGCGGATTTCGGCGCCGCGTCGGACGGCGACGGGGATCGCAACATGATTCTTGGCGCCAACTTTTACGTGACGCCGAGCGACAGCCTCGCGCTACTGGCGGCGAACGCAACCCTGGCCCCGGGTTATCGCACCGGCATCGCGGGCGTGGCGCGTTCGATGCCGACCAGCCAGGCGGTGGACCGGGTCGCGAAGACGCTCGGGATTCCGTGTTTCGAAACGCCGACCGGCTGGAAATTTTTCGGCAACCTGCTCGACGCCGGCAGAATCACGCTTTGCGGCGAAGAGTCTTTCGGCACCGGTTCGGATCACCTGCGCGAGAAGGACGGACTCTGGGCGGTGCTGTTCTGGCTTAACATCCTCGCGGTGCGCGGTGAATCCGTCGCCGATATCGTGCAACAGCACTGGCGGCAGTACGGGCGCGACTACTATACCCGGCACGATTACGAAGCCGTCGCCAGCGACGCGGCGCAGTCGCTGATCGAGGCGCTGCGCGGCCAGCTCGGGGCACTGGCGGGCCAGCGCTTCGCCAACCACGAGATCGAGCTCGCCGACGACTTCGGTTACACCGACCCGGTCGACGGCAGTCAAAGCAGTCAGCAGGGCCTGCGTATCCTGATGCGCGGCGGCGCCCGCATCGTCTATCGCCTGTCGGGCACCGGCACCGAAGGCGCAACGCTCAGGGTTTATATCGAGGGCCACGAGACCGACCTCGCGCGACAAAACGGGGATCCGCAGAACGCACTCGCCGAATTGATCGAGCTCTCCCGCCGACTCGCGCGCATCGAGCATTTCACTGGTCGCGGCAATCCCGACGTGGTGACCTGATGACCCATATCCTGATGGTCGCAGCGGAAAACGGGGCCCTGCCAGGCGGCAAGGTCGGCGGTATCGGCGACGTCGTGCGCGACGTTCCGGTGGCGCTGGCGCGGCGCAAGTGCAAGGTCTCGGTCGTCACTCCGGCCTACGGGGTTTTTGCCCGTCTGCCTGGCGCCAGGCAATTGCAGACGCTCAAGGTCTGGTTTGGCGGCCAGGTCGAATCGCCGGTGCTTTACCAGCTTGACGAGGTCGGCAGCGACAAGGTGAAGCATTACGTTATCGATCATCCGCTGTTCAGCAGCTGCGGCGCCGGCCGCATTTATTGCGACGATCCGCCAGGGCAGCCCTTTGGAACCGACGCGAGCAAGTTCGCGCTGTTTTGTCGCGCCGTGGCCGTGGCGATCGAGAGCGGCACCTTCGCCGATCCCGACGTGCTGCACCTGCACGACTGGCACGCCGCCTTCCTGCTGATCCTGCGTCGTTACGATCCCGGCTTTGCATCGTTGCGGAAGCTGCGCTGCGTATACAGCATCCATAACCTGGCGGTGCAAGGCATTCGACCCTTCACCAACGATGCGTCGTCGCTCGAGGCATGGTATCCGGGCCTGGTCTACGAGCGTAAACGCCTGGCAGACCCGCGCTGGAGCGACTGCGTCAACCCGATGGCGAGCGCAATTCGTCTCGCCGACGCGGTGCACACGGTATCGCCGAGCTATGCCGAGGAAATCCTGTCTCCGGGAGATCCCGAAAATGGTATCCATGGCGGCGAAGGCCTCGAGTCGGATCTGCGCGCCGCCCGCGACGAGAAACGCCTGTTCGGCATCCTTAACGGTTGCGAATATCCTGGGCAGCCGGTCCCGGCGGCGCCCGACTGGCCCGCACTGCTGCAGCGGATGCGGGAGTTGATTCTGTTCTGGGCCAGCGGCGGCCCCGTTCTCGCCAGCCCCCATTTCATCGCCCACCATGCGCTGGCACGGCTAAGCGACGAGCGTCCGCATATGCTGCTGACCAGCGTCGGT
>JAOTUD010000439.1 GCA_029864065.1 Gammaproteobacteria bacterium
CGGCCGCTCCGGGCGCCAGGGAGACCCGGGTTCTTCGCGTTTTTATCTGTCGATGGAAGACAGCCTGATGCGCATATTCGCCTCGGAAAAGGTTGCCGGGCTGATGCAGAAACTGGGCATGGAAGAGGGCGAGGCGATCGAGCATCCCTGGGTTAGCCGCGCGATCGAAAATGCGCAACGCAAGGTAGAGGCTCACAACTTCGATATTCGCAAGCAATTGCTGCAATACGACGACGTCGCCAACGATCAGCGCAAGGTCATCTACCAGCAGCGTAACGATTTGCTGCACAGCGAGAGTATCTCCGACGCGATCAAGAACATGCGCAAGGATGTGATACAGGGATTGTTTCGCGCGCATGTGCCCGTTAAATCGCTCGATGAACAATGGGATATCGGCGGCCTCGAACAGGTCCTGGCAAACGAATTCGGGATCGAACTGGCAATACAGGGCTGGATCGATGCCGACGATCACCTGAGCGATGTAGATATTCTCGATCGCATAAGCGAGGAGTTCGACCGGGCCTACAAGGCCAAGACCGATATGCTCGGCGAAGAATTGATGATACGTCTCGAGAAAGAGATCACGTTGATGATCCTCGATCGCCACTGGAAGGAGCATCTCGCGGCGATGGATTACCTGCGCCAGGGCATAGGGCTGCGCGGCTATGCCCAGAAGAATCCGGTTCAGGAATATAAGCGCGAATCATTTCAAATGTTTACCGCCATGCTCGATGGAATCAACTACGAGGTCGTGCAGGCCCTGACCCGCGTGCAAATACGCGGCGAGGAGCAGGTGGAGGAGCTGGAGCAAAGCCATCAGCCCGACCAGTCGATCAAGATGGAGCACGCGAGCGCACAGAATCCGCTCGAGCTGCAGCAGCAGCATGACGAAGATCCCGCCCAGCCCTATGTTCGCAAGGAACGCAAAATCGGCCGCAACGAGCCCTGCTGGTGCGGCTCGGGCAAAAAATTCAAGCAATGCCACGGTAGGCTTTAGCGTTTCGAGATGGCCGTAGGATTACAACCACCTACAGCGCTTTTTCCCGTCAAGGGTATTCGCCTGGCGGCAACCCATAGCGGAATCAAAAGCGACCCGGCGCTAAAGGATTTAACGCTTGTCGAAGTGCAGGCCGGCGCCAGCCTGGCCGCGGTATTTACCCAGAGCCATTTCAGCGCGGCCCCGGTCAAGCTATGCCAGCAGCATCTCTCCTCGGCGCCGGCTGCGCGCTACCTGCTGATAAACTCCGGTAACGCCAATGCCGGAACCGGAGATGCGGGAATGCGGGCCGCAATCGAATGTTGCGAATCGGTCGCCGCGGCGACCGGCGTTGCGGTAAACCAGGTATTGCCCTTCTCGACCGGCGTCATCGCGGAGCCGCTGCCGGTAGAGCGGATAAAGCAGGCCCTGCCCGGGCTGGTCGCGCAACTCGATGCCGACGCCTGGCTCGACGCTGCACAGGGAATCATGACTACCGATACCCTGCCCAAGGCGGTCAGCACCCGGATTTCGATCGATAACCAGCCTGTTGCAATCACCGGTATCGCCAAGGGCTCGGGCATGATCAAACCTGATATGGCAACCATGCTGGCCTATATCGCGACCGATGCCGATATCGATCCTGGCGTGCTCGGACAGATGCTTGGGAAGATGGTAAAGGGAAGCTTCAACTCGATTACCGTAGATGGCGATACGTCTACCAACGATTCCTGTGTCCTGATTGCAACCGGCGCTTCCGGGGTGCGCCCGGAGCCGCAGGATGAGCGCTTTCTTGGTGCATTGCAGCAGGTATTCGACCAGCTTGCGCAGTCGATTATTCGCGACGCCGAGGGCGCCACCAAGTTTGTCGAGATTCGCGTAGACGGTGCCGTGAGCGAGGCGGATGCGCGCAGCATCGGATTTACCATCGCCGAGTCCCCGCTGGTAAAAACCGCGCTGTTTGCCTCCGATCCGAACTGGGGGCGATTTATCATGGCGATCGGCCGCGCCCCGGTTTCCCGAATCGATCCAGACCAGGTCGATCTCTACCTCGGTTCGGTACGGTTGTTGCACCGCGGCTTACCCGACCCCGATTATCGCGAGGCGCTGGGGCAGGCCGAGATGTCGCGCGACGAGATTACGATTCATGTGAATCTGAACCTGGGAAAGGCCGGCACCCGTATCTGGACTTCCGACCTGTCTTACGACTACGTCAAGATCAATGCGGAATACAGAAGCTGACAATCCAGTCGTCAATCCCGATTCAATCGCGGAAAATTATATTCACGTTGTTGCAGCAATTATCTGGAACCGGGAGGCGGCGCAGAGCTTTCTGATCGCGCAGCGACAACAAGGCAAGCACCTGCAGGACTACTGGGAATTACCGGGAGGTAAGCTGGAGGCCGGTGAATCGCCGTGGCTCGCGTTGCAGCGTGAAATCGCCGAGGAGGTGGGTATCAGGGCAATCAGCGGCTCTCCCTACATGCAGGTATACCATCGTTATCCGGATCGCAACATCCTGCTCGATACCTGGACCGTGGACGAATACGAGGGTGAGGCGCGGCCGCGAGAACAGCAGTCGATACACTGGATCGGTATCGGCGAAATCGACCGGTTCTGCTTTCCGCCTGCGGATATCCCGATACTAGACGCTATAAAGCGCAGCGCGAGAGCAGGAAATTGACGTCTTCCTTGACCTGCACTGGAATATTGCCCGTCGAGTTCGCGCGCATGAATCTTACCGAGTAGCGGTGCTTGCCCGCGCTGATTTCGGGATAAATAAACTCATCTGCATCGACCCCGATACGAATCAACTGGGTTGACTGTTTGATATCGAGCGGCTTCTGGTAAAACCCGTTTTCGGCAACTACCGGTTTGGCGGTTGCGCTGTCGCGAATTGCTTTCAATATCAACTCGATAACGCTTTCCAGTTCGCTATAGGGCAAAGCCCATTGCTGCAGGTCGGCGACGCGTTTTTCGTGACCCTGGTTTAACCAGAATCGCAACTGCGGCAAATCGAAATCACAGGAACCCCCGGGAATCGAAGTGCGCTGCTTGATACCCAGCAGAAAGTCGACGCGCTTCAAGTGCTCGCCCAGCTTGCCGTCGAGCCGATGCAGCCGGTCCAGCGCGTGTTTCTGCTTGCTAAGTATGATATCGAGCTTGGAGTGATCGATTTCCTGGTGCGCCGCCAGCGCCTTGAGCGCGCTGTGCTGGCGCTCGAGTTCCTTCATCAATTCCTGCTTCAAATCACCGCGTTCCAGCAATGAAGTCAGTTCGAGAATCGTCAGCAACGCGCTGTAGGCGCTCCAGTCGCCTTTCAGGGCCTCGAAATAATGAAAACGCTTCATCAGCGTTTCGACGCGCAGGCACATTCGAATGCGCTCGTTAAGCGGCTGCTCAAAATATTGGTATCTGCCCGACATTGCTCGTTGAGTCCTGCTAATCCTTTAAAGTATAGCTGAAAACATTGGCTTAATGTCGACGCTGGCCATAATGGGCCGCCGCGCTCGTTTCAGGCGGACGCGAGT
>JAOTUD010000440.1 GCA_029864065.1 Gammaproteobacteria bacterium
TTCCTGTTCGGCGGGCTCGGCATGAACGCCTTTAACCCGGCGCTGGTCGGCCGCGCGTTCCTGCAAGCCGCGTTCCCGCAGGCAATGACCCACTGGCAAGCACCGTTCGCCGAGGGGCGCTTCGAATTCATTCCCTCGTCGGTGCTGGCGATGCCATTCTGGGAGCCGACCTACGACGCCGTAACCGCGGCCACGCCGCTGGCGCTGATGAAATTCGAGGCCGAGTTCGCGGGTGGCCGCGAACTGATGGCCGGCCTGACCTCGGGGTCGGCCGGCGAGACCTGCGGCGTGCTGATCCTGCTGGGCGGCATCTACCTGGTGGCGCGCAACATGATGAACTGGCGCATCCCGGCGTCGATCTTTGCCACCGTGGCGGCGGTGACCTGGGCCTTTCAGCTCTACGATCCGGCGACCTATCCCGGACCAGTGTTCATGCTGTTCTCGGGCGGCCTGATGCTCGGCGCGGTGTTCATGGCGACCGACATGGTGGCTTCGCCGATAACCAACGCGGGCTGCTGGCTTTATGGCGTGCTGATCGGTGTACTCGTGGTCGTGATCCGCTTCTGGGGCGGCATGCCCGAGGGTGTGATGTACGCGATCCTGCTGGCGAACGCGGTGTCTCCGCATATCGACAACCTGATCCAGCCACGGGTGTTCGGCACGGGCAGGGGGACGGCATGAACGCACCAGCGCCCATCCAGCAGAAACAGACCACCACGTGGGAGATGTATCGCTCGATCGTTGGCATCGGCGCGTTCTGTGCCCTGCTCATCGTGACGGTGTTCCAGGCCACCGAAGGGCGCATCGCCGACAACAAGGCGCGGTTTCTTAGCAACGCGGTAGCGCAGGTGCTGCCGGCCGCGCGATCGACGGTTGAAGTCGCCCTGGATTCGAACGGCGCGCTGGTCGCGGCTACCGCGCCTGCCAACCTGCCAGTGTTCCTGGGCTATGGCGAAAACGGCGAATTGGTCGGCGCGGTCATAACGGCGCAGGGCATGGGCTACGCGGACAACATTACTGTGCTGTATTCCTATTCCTTCGACCTCGAAGCCATCGTGGGCTTCAAGGTGCTGGAAAGCAAAGAGACGCCCGGCCTCGGTGACAAGGTTGAGATTGAGCCGCATTTTCTGGCCAATTTCGAGGCACTCGATGCGCGCCTTGGCGGCGACGGCACGGCACTGTTGAACGCGATTGTGACGGTAAAGCAGGGTGAAAAGACCGAGCCCTGGCAACTCGACGGTATCACGGGCGCTACGATCACCTCGGATGCCATCGGCGTTATCCTGAACCGGGGCTCGGGTTACTGGCTGCCCGCGCTCGAGCGCGATGCGCGCGATTTTCAACCACCGCAAGCGAGTGAGGAGTAGATCGTGGCGCTGAAGCAGGTCAGCTCGACAGACGAGTTCATCAAGGGGCTGTGGCGCGACAACCCGGTGTTCATCCAGGTGCTCGGCATGTGTCCGGCGCTGGCCGTATCCAATACCGCGATCAATGCGCTGGCCATGGGCGCCGCGACGACCTTCGTGTTGGTGATGGCCGGCCTGTCGGTGTCGCTATTGCGAAACTTCATACCGCGTGAGGCGCGCATCGTCAGCTACATTTGTATCATCGCGACCTTCGTGACCTGCGTCGATTACGCCATCATGGCGATCAGCATCGAGCTGCACCGCGCGCTGGGCGCCTTTATCGCTCTGATCGTCGTTAACTGCCTTATCCTGGGCCGCGCCGAGGCGTTCGCGTCCAAGAACAAACCTGGCCGCGCGATGCTGGATGGGCTGGGCATGGGAGTCGGCTTTACCGCCGCGCTGTTCTTCATCGGCGTGGTGCGTGAGGTTCTCGGCAGCGGCACGCTGTTCGGCGTGGACCTGTTCGCCGACGGATTCCAGACCTGGACAGTCATGGTGCTGCCCAGCGGCGGCTTTTTTGCGATGGCGATATGGCTACTGCTCGTGAACTGGATCCGCCAACGCCAGGCGGAAGCCGAGAAACAGGCCGGTGAGCGGGCCAGGGAGGCAACATCATGAATGATCCCGGTTACTGGTCCATCTTCCTGAATGCGGCGCTGGTCAACAATTTTGTGCTCGCCTACTTCCTCGGCATATGCCCGTTTTTCGGCGTGTCGGCTAAGCTCGAAACAGCCGTTCGTATGAGTGGCGCGGTCAGTTTCGTCATGCTCGTCGCCTCCGTGTGCGCGTTCGGTATCAACCTGGTACTCGAAGCGATCAACGCGCCTTATTTGCGGATCATCTCGTACATCCTCGTGATCTCGTCGACGGTCCAACTCGTCGAGATGCTGATGCGCAAACTAAGTCCGCCCACGTTTCGGGCGCTGGGCATCTTTCTGCCGCTGATCACGACAAACTGCGCGATCTTCGGTCTCGCGTTGTTTCAGACTAACAAGGGCTATGGATTCGTGCAGGCAATCGTTTATGCACTGGGTGCGGGTGCCGGATTCGCGCTGGCGCTCGTGCTGATGGCCGGCGTGCGCGAGAAACTCGATCTCGCGGACGTGCCCGAGATCTTCAGGGGAACCGCGGCCGCCCTGGTCGTGGCCGGTGTATTGTCCATGGGCTTCATGGGTTTTGCGGGGCTGGGCAGATGAACATTGTAGTTGCCCTCATCATTGCGACCGTTGCTATCTCTGCCATGATTACGATACGAATCGTTGCGTTTGAAAGCGCGTTGAAAGAGCGGCTCAAGCCCGGTCGTTCGGATGGCGCTTGCGATGCAGCGCCGTGCTTTGGCGGGTGCGGTTCCCACAAATTCGAAACTGCTACTGGACCCGCTTCCGACGGGAATAGAGCGAAAAGGAGTGCTCCTCATGCGTCTTGAAGATTATCCAAAAAAACCTCGCTTTGCCGCGACAGTCTTGAAATCAGAAGAGATCACGGCCGAAGGCGCAGATGCCGAAGTCCGTGAACTGGTGTTCGAAGTGGACAGGGACGAGTTCAATTTCGAAATCGGACAGAGCATTGGCGTACTGGTCGAAGGCCCGAAGGAATTCGGTGGCTCATTGCGCCAACGGCTTTACACGGTTGCCGACACGCCGAGTGGCAAGGGCAATGCCAAGCCCCAGGTTACGTTAGTCGTAAGGCGCTGCGACTATGTCGATGACTACAGCGGCGAGCAGTACCCGGGAGTCAACTCCAACTTCCTGTGCGACCGCAAACCGGGAGACAAGATTTTCATCACCGGTCCGTTCGGCTTGCCGTTTAAGGTGCCGGAAGACAAGCGTGCCAACCTGTTACTCATCGGTCTCGGTACCGGCATCGCACCTTTTCGTGCCTTCATCAAACACATCTACCAGGACATCGGTGACTGGGAAGGCAGGGTTCGCCTTCTGTATGGCGCGAAGTCCGGCCTCGAGTTGCTCTACATGAATGACAAGCGCGATGACTTCGCACGCTACTACGACGAGGACACGTTCGAGGCAATCCAGGCGTTGAGCCCACGACCGAACTGGGCCGACCCGATCGCGTGGGATTACGCGATCGAGGAACGC
>JAOTUD010000442.1 GCA_029864065.1 Gammaproteobacteria bacterium
CCTCGCCAAACGCATCATCCCCTGTCTCGACGTCGACAACGGCCGTGTCGTCAAGGGTGTCAGGTTTGTCGATATCCGCGACGCCGGCGACCCGGTCGAGGTGGCGCGCCGCTACAACCAGGAAGGCGCGGACGAACTGACTTTTCTCGACATCACCGCGAGTTCCGACGATCGCGAAACCATGGTTCACGTGGTCGAGGATGTCGCGCGCGAGGTATTCATCCCGTTGACGGTTGGCGGCGGAATCCGCGAACTGGCCGACATTCGGCGCATGCTCAACGCCGGCGCCGACAAGGTCAGTATCAATACCGCCGCGGTATTCAATCCCCGCTTTGTCGCCGAGGCCGCCGACAAGTTCGGCTCGCAATGCATCGTCGTGGCGGTCGACGCCAAGCGCGTCAGCGCGGATGGCGAGGCCGGACGCTGGGAAATCTTCACCCATGGCGGTCGCAAGCCAACCGGTATCGACGTCATCGACTGGGTGCGCAGAATGGACGACTACGGCGCCGGCGAAATACTGCTGACCAGCATGGACCGGGACGGCACCCGGGTCGGCTTCGACAACGAACTCACGCGGGCAGTATCGGAGGCGGTTCGCGTCCCGGTCATCGCATCGGGCGGCGTCGGTAACCTGCAGCACCTGGCGGACGGCATACTCGAGGGCAAGGCCGACGCGGTGCTCGCCGCGAGTATTTTTCATTTTGCCGAGTACAGCATCGGCGAGGCCAAGGCTTTTCTACGGGCGCAGGGGATCGAGGTGCGGGATGACTGACTGGCTCGACGAGCTCAAGTGGAATGAAGACGGTCTGGTGCCGGCAATCGCGCAGGATTTTCAATCCGGCGAAGTGCTGATGGTGGCCTGGATGAACCGCGAGGCGCTGCGACTCAGCGGCGAACAGGGGCGCGCGGTTTACTGGTCGCGTTCGCGCCGCAAGCTGTGGTTCAAGGGCGAAGAATCGGGCCACCAGCAACGCTTGCAGGAAATTCGCGTCGACTGCGACGCCGACGTGGTGCTGCTGCAGGTCGAGCAAATTGGCGGGATCGCCTGTCATACCGGCCGTCGCCGCTGTTTCTTTCGCGTTCTAAAGGATGGAAAATGGCGGGTAGATGAAGAAATTATCAAAAATCCCGACGAGATTTATCGATGAGTGATGATATACTCCTGCGCCTGATGGCCGTGCTGGTGTCGAGAAAAGACGCTGACCCCGACTCGTCTTACGTCGCGGGTCTGTATCACAAGGGTCTCGATTCCATCTTGAAGAAAATCGGCGAGGAGTCGGCCGAAACCATCATTGCCGCGAAATCTGGCGATAGGCAACAGATCGTTCATGAAACCGCGGACCTGTGGTTTCATTGCCTGGTAATGCTGGCGCAACAGAATCTGGATGCGCGGCAGGTGCTCGAAGAACTGGAGCGTCGGTTCGGCGTCTCCGGCGTCGATGAGAAAGCCGCGCGTGAACAAAGTAAATTGAGGTGAAAAATGGGATTTGGTGGAATTAGTATCTGGTCGCTGTTATTGATCCTGGCGATCGTAATCCTGCTGTTTGGTACCAAGAAGCTGCGCAATGTCGGTGGCGATCTCGGAGGTGCGATCAGAAGTTTCAAGAAATCGGTCAAGGACGAGGAAGTCGCGAAAGACAAGCCCGCGTCCGAGTCCGAGCCCGATGGGCAGATTATCGAAGGCAAGGTAAGCGAAGAAAAGGACAAGGTATAGACCTGCCCGCAGAGACAATTTCGTCCTAGTCGAGTTCCGGCCACACAATTATGTTTGATATGGGCTTCACCGAGATGATGCTGATCGGCATCGTCGCCTTGATCGTGATCGGTCCCGAACGATTACCGGGTGTCGCACGCACCGCTGGCAAGTACTTAGGGCGCCTGAAGCGTTTCATGACCAGCGTCAAGGCCGACGTCGAACAGGAACTGCGCGCCGACGAATTACGCGAAATCCTTGCCCAGCAGCAAAGAGAACTGAACACGCTCAAGGACAGCATTTCCGATGCCGGCAAGGAAATCGAGAAAGAGACCGGCGCCGTCGGCGCCGCGTTGGCCGAAGATCTCGACCAGTCTTCGCACACTGCCGGGCAGGGCGCGGCTGCGGCCGAATCGGAAAAGCCCGCCAGCGCCGACACCGTAGAACCCGCCGAGCAAGACCAGCCTGAAAAAGCAAAAACATGAGCGACGCGGAAGAGCCGGAGGAGAGCTTTGGCAGCAGCCTGATGTCGCACCTGGTCGAGTTGCGGGACCGCGTGGTGCGCATGGTGCTCGCGGTGCTGGTCATTTTCCTGTGCCTTTTCTACTGGGCCAACGATATTTATGTTTACCTGGCCGAACCGTTGACGCGCCACCTGCCGGAAGGCTCCAACATGATTGCGATCGACGTCGCCTCGCCGTTCCTGACGCCGTTCAAGCTGGTTCTGATGCTGGCCGTTTTCCTCGCGATGCCGGTGATTCTGTACCAGGCATGGGCCTTCGTGGCGCCGGGGCTTTACGCCAACGAGAAACGCATCGCCGGGCCGCTGCTGGTTTCGAGTATCCTCCTGTTTTACACCGGCGTCGCATTTGCCTATTACATCGTGTTTCCGCTGGTGTTCGGGTTCTTCACCCGAATCGGCCCCGAAATCGTCAATATTTCGACCGATATAGGGCGATACCTCGATTTCGTGCTGGCGCTGTTTTTCGGTTTCGGGCTTGCCTTCGAAGTGCCCATCGCGACGATAATCCTGGTCGCAATCGGCTTTACGACGCCGAAGAAGCTCTCCGAAAAGCGACCCTATGTCGTCGTCGGCGCGTTTATTGTCGGCATGTTTCTGACACCGCCGGATGTAATATCGCAGGTACTGCTCGCTTTGCCGATGTGGATTCTGTTCGAGGCCGGGCTGATCGCGTCGAGGATTATCTTCAAGGATCGCGAATTCGATGAAGAAGACGAGGACGACGACGCCGAATCGGAGACGGGCATGGCTACCGCGTCCGATAATCAATCCTTGACCGACGAAGAACTTGAAGCCGAGCTCGACCAGGCGGAGGCCGACGAGGCCGGGCTCGACAAGAACCGCTAACCGCTCCCCGCAATTCCCCTAAATTCTAAACAATCCGTCAGTTCGTCCGATAACCTGTTTATGTTCAGGTTGGCAACGTTTCTCATAATCGTATTGGCGGCAGCGCCTGTCGCAGCGCTGGATCTGTTCGGCGTCGCGCTCGAATCGGCCGGCGGCGATGAATTGCGCCGCGCGGTCGCCGAGGCGGGCATGGTTCCGATCCGTGAAGGCGGCGAGGACGCGTGGTTCGACATTTACGACAGTGCGGCGGTGCTCGACGGCTCCACCCGGTTTTACCTCGGGGTGGTAAAGCAGGATCAGCGCTTTGCATTTGCCGAGTACGAATTCAGGGGCCTGAATCCGAAACCGATACTGCGGCGTTTGATAACAAAATACGGCGCCGCGGACGAGATACGGGCAGGGCGTTACCTGTCGGATCGCGGCTACCGCTGGCGGCGC
>JAOTUD010000441.1 GCA_029864065.1 Gammaproteobacteria bacterium
CAGAAAATGGGACAAATCTATTTATGATATGTATATACAAACGCCCAGGTCGACCGCCCGTGAGCAAAGTTAACGATTAAATAAATCTAACGATTAAATAAATCTGTCCCGGTTTTCCGCGGTTTTTCCGTATATACAAACGCCCAGGTCGACCGCCCGTGAGCAAAGTTAACGATTAAATAAATCCGATTAAATAAATCTGTCCCGGTTTTCCATGTCCCGGTTTTCCGGTTTTCGCAGTCCCGGTTTTCGCAACACGCCGCTGCGAGCAACGCCGAACCCGGCGACGTTACCGCGGTAGCGCCCGTGGCAACAGGCGACAACCCGGAATCCACTGACGTTACCGCGGTAACACCCGCAGCCGAGAACCGGCTGTTGCACAACAGGGGCAATATAGTGCTTAAACGCATGGTCGCGATGAAAAGCTATGTAATTGGGAAACCCTTAAGAGTGTGTTTCCCCGTGACCGCGCGCCACATAAAGTGGCAGTAGAATTCTGTGGAAAGTCTACCTGTTTAATGGCAGCCGACTGAATGCTTGCAACTCTGAGCATGAAATCTTTGCATAATTTGCGCTGATCACCGATGACTAAACTAAATTAGGTGTAATCCCCCCATTAATAATCGGCATCAAAGTAGAGGGTTACGCCGCCTCCAGTAGCTTTCTTGGCGGGATGCCACCAATCGCTGTATGCGGTCGTTCAGACATATTTTCCTGTCGTGATGTCGCCTGCATGTCGAGGGAAACGGCTGCAGAATCAATGCCGCCCGTGGTGTGCGATGCATACAGAGATCGCGCACCGATGAATTCATGACCTGGCGCCACCAGGCGCAACCAGGATAGATCATACCGATGCAGCCCAACCTCGAACCGGACGCTAACACAGCCCACCGCCTATTCGGCTTCGGCACGCAGATTCGCAAGTCGCCCTTCTTCGATGCCACGGTACGCTGGTGCGCCACGGGTTTTTCGGTTTATAACCACATGTACATCCCGCGGGATTTCGGCGACCCGGTTTTCCAATGCGGATATGGCGCCTGGAGTAGCCGCATCCGCTCATAGATAATTTGATATACTGTTCCCCGTTTTCGCGATTTTTGATTTTTAAACGATGCTCAGGTATCCGGTCACCTCGAAGTCGTTACACCCCGGTCTGTCATTCTTCGCGGCATTGCTCTGGTTGGTAAATTCCGGCCAGCCTGTCCCGGCGGCGGACGCGACACTTCCCGCGGCCGACGAGCCCTATTACGAGTGGTCGATGGAAAACCTGTCCATTACAAAATCCCTCGGCGGCAAACAGGGCGACGCAATGCGCGGACGAAAACTCAGCTGGGATCGCGGCAAGGGCAACTGTATCGCCTGCCATGCCCTGCCGATTCCTGAAGCGGAATTCCCCGGTGACCTCGGCCCCCCGCTAATCGGTGTCGGTCAGCGCCTGACCGAGGGCCAGATCCGGTTACGGGTGGTCGACTCCAAGCAGATCAATCCCCTTACGATCATGCCCGGTTACTACCGCGATCCGAAACTCCTCCAGTTCGTCAAAAAAATGTACCGCGGCAAAACCCTTCTCAGCGCCCAGGAAATCGAGGACCTGGTGGCTTACCTGGTCACCCTGAGGTAAAGCGGGTTCAATATGAAAACGCTCCGCGCCCTCCTGCTCTTCGCGATGACCGCCCTGCCCGCTTTGTCGTTGGCGCAGTCCTTCACTCCGAAATCGGGCACCGAGTGGCTATCCGAGGAAGCCCGGGAAATGCAGGACGACGAGTTTGCCAATCCCGGGTATTTTACGGTCGATCGCGGCCTGGAGCTTTTCAACGCAACAGGCACCAATGGAAAATCCTGCGCGAACTGCCATGGGGCCGATGGCGAAACACTGGACATCGCGCGTCTCACCCGGTTCCCCGTATTCGATCCGCTAACGCAAAAGCCGATGACCCTGCAGGGCCGTATCCATGCCTGTTCGCAGCAGCACCTGGGTAACGCGCCGATGAAATACGACAGCAAACAGGCCATAGCGCTGGAAACCTTCGTCCGCAACCTGGCCCGGGGGGAAATTATCGATGTCGAGACCGATGGACCTCTCGCCCCGTTCGTGCAGAAAGGCAAAGCCTATTTCGAGGCCCGTCGGGGACAGATGGATATGGCCTGCTCCGACTGCCACGTGAATTACGTCGGCTCGCGGTTACGCGCCCAGGTACTGTCGCAGGGCCAGTTGAACGGCTACCCGACCTACCGCCTCGCAAATCAGCGCGTGAACGCCATACATCAGCGCTTTAGCCAGTGCGAAAACCGCCTGCGCGCGACTTTTCAAAAAGCCGGTGCGGACGACTACGTCAATCTCGAACTCTACCTGATGAGCCGGGGCAACGGCTTGCCAATCGAAACGCCTGCCGTGCGCTTTTAGCGGTTCAATTGCGGCTTGGTTTGAATGGATCCCGGCTTGCGTCAGGATGACGAGAGGGCCGGGAGATTGCCAGGAAATTCTGGGACAGTATACCTAACTCCACAGACACGACTTTCCGATAATTACAAAGTGATCTGTCCCCTACACCATTACGTAACCTATGATCTATTAAGATAAATCGGATCACGTGGTTGATTATTGGTCGTTCAGGCATATTTTCCTGTCGTGATGTCGCGGGTAAGTCGAGGGAAACGGCCTCAGAATCAAATCCCCGTGGTATGCGATGCATAAAGAGATCGCTACCCGATGAATTCATGACCTGGTGCAACCAGGCGCAACCAGGATAGATCAAACCGATGCAGCCCAACCTCGAACCGGACGCTAACAGAGCCACCCGCCAATTCGGCTTCGGCACGCAAATTCGGCAGCTGCAGGGAACTCCGGGGACAGTATACCTGTTAAGATTCGGCGGTCGCCTGGCTGACTGGCATTCGACACTGGGGACCAGGAAAAGTTTAGCGCATCGCCGATGAGAAAAATGAGTCAGGTATACTGTCCCCCTAGTTCCAAATAATGTGAATGGTATGGAATAAATACCGGTCAGCGCTGTATATATTATTGAGCGCGACAAATTGCGACTCACAATCGATATTAAAATAAGGAGACATTCAAAATGACAAATAAATTCAAAATACTGGCAGGCATATTAATGCTGGCAATGAGCCTTCCGGTTTTCGCGGCCAGCTGCCCGAAAGACATGAAAAAAATCGACGCGGCACTGGCGGGCAATCCCTCGGTAAGTGCCAGTGATATGTCGCGTATCAAGGAACTGCGGGCTTCCGGGGAAAATCTGCATAAATCGGGAAAACATGCGGATTCCGTCGCGGATTTGCACGAGGCCATGAAATTGCTTGGTATCGAGTAGTACTGGTCACCCCGGCACCGGATCAGCCCCTTGAGTCGATTCGAAACCCTGATCGTCGAGGAGATACCAGCCTTGCGGCGGTACGCCCGGGCGTTGTGCGGGGATTTCAGTGAGGCGGATGATCTGGTGCAGGAGTGCCTGTCGAGAGCTGTAAGCCGCCGCAAGCTCTGG
>JAOTUD010000022.1 GCA_029864065.1 Gammaproteobacteria bacterium
ACCTGCAGCGATACTGCCAGGTCGTACCAGGCCGGTTACGCGTGGTCGGCCACGGCGAATACCAGCCCGTGGCGAGCAACGACACAGCCGAGGGACGCCAGCTTAATCGCCGGATCGAGATCCGTCTGCTGCCAGAGCCCGAGCACGATAGCTGAATCGGCAGGAGAAAAGGCGAGCAATAACAAAGCCCCGGCCATAGACCATTCAGCCCGGAACAGGTTATTCAGCTCAACTGTCGGTGCGCCAACCGCCCGCATACTCTTCTCGCGCCATCCTGGAAAAGGGCACCGGACTGACCGTGGCGCGAATTTCAATCTGCTTGTGGCGTTCCACGGTGGTTTTTTTCGAACCTCCATTTTCTTCGCCCCAGACCAGGATGACCTCGGTGCCTAGTTCAATCCGCGGGTCGACGGTCGCCAGCGATAACATGCTCCGTTCGTTATAGCTGTATCCGCTGAACATCGAAAATCCGACGGTATCGCCGTTGCTCAAGACCTTGTCATAGGATGCCGATGCATAATTCGACAGCGGCAAGTCAAAATACTTGTAGTGTTCGCCCGATTCGAACAGAGAGCTAAAAGCCTTGATGACGTCTTCGCTATTCCATTGCAGCGTCACCTTGCGTCTTTGTGACCCCGGGTCCATTTTCTCGAGCGCTTCCCGGCCGATAAACTGATGGTCAAATTTGATAAAGGATCCGTACCCCATTTCGAAGGGACTGAGATAATAGTCCTCGATATTGTCGGAATAAAAGCTGCCCCCCAGCGACCCGGTCGCTTCGTAACCGTTCGCCGGCAACCACTCGCGGTAAGCCTTCATTTGTTCACCGGTATAAACCGCCGGTAACGGTGACGGTATCCAGCCGGATTCCAGTGTATTGGTGGCGTAGGCCCGGTTTCCGACCTGGCGTAATCCGAATTCCTCGCCGGCCTCGATAATTGCTTCGCGAATCTCTTCGCGCTCTGCATAGGGCCCCCAGATTTCAAGCCCCGGCGCACCCGACATGCCATGCCGCAGCGCACGCACCGGTCGCCCGGCGATGTTGATGCTGTCCATGTAAAAAAACTTGATATCGGGAAATGGTCCGCCATGCATTTTTTCAATGAGCGGCCTGGCATTCGGACCCTGAATCTGAAAACGGTAGTTAATGCGATTGACCGCTTGCCCCTTGGGATTGCCCGGTGAGCGATCGTCCTTCGCTACCTTAACGTCGTAGCCGCCGGTCGCCGCCTGAAACTCGATCCAGTTGGCGCAGGGCGCGCGGCCTACAAAAACGAGTTTGTTCTGCTCGAGATGAAACAGGATGCCGTCGCCGATGATGTGGCCGTCGTGACTGCAGGGCACATACTGCTTGGCGCGGTTGACCGGGAAGTCAGCGAAGCTGTTGATCGCAGTATCGGAGGCCAGTTTGATCGCGTCCGGCCCCTCGATAAAAATATCGACCATGTGATGAGATTGATCAAACAGAACACAGGATTCCCGCCAGGCACGCTGTTCGTCGCGCCAGTTGCTGAACTCACTCGGCACCACCGGGTAAACATAGGCTCCAATCTGGGAATTGCGCAGCATGTCTACGGGATTGCCGACCGACTCTAATAGTGATTCCAGGTTTTGCTGGCCCATGTAAAAACCTCCTCGATTGATCGATTATTTATGGCGCTAGTTAATTAGATAAATTTCATGGCAAGAAACAGTTCATATGGATTCTTGCAATGGGATAGAAGGTTTCCCCGGAGAGGACTGTGCAGCGATACCCTTTCATGATGGCGCTCCCGGTGCAGCGCTTTTCGAATACCGACCCAGAGCTTTGTTAATAAAGAGTTAGTAAAGCTGCTTACCCGCGTCAAGTCAGTATCCCCGGCAGCCAGAGCGCGATTGCTGGAAAAATAATTATCAATGAAATGCGTAAAATTTCGGCCCCGAAAAATGGCGCTACCCCCTTGAACGTTTCGAGCATCGATACATCCGGCGCATGCGATGAAATGATAAAAACGTTCAAGCCGACCGGTGGCGTGATCAAACCCAGCTCGACGACGATGAGCGCGAGTATGCCGAACCAGATCTTGAGATCCTCGGCACCCAGCCCGAACGCCGCGTCCTGCGCGGTGACGTAATCGCCGCCGTTGATCTCGACGATAACCGGCCAGAAAAAGGGCGTTACCAGCAGAATCATCGACAGGCTGTCCATCAGGCAGCCGAGAACGATCAGCGCGAATAGCAACAGGATGAGGACCAGCATCGGCGCCAGGTCCGAGTTGGCCATGAATCCCGCGAAGGATTGCGGTACGCCGCTGCGCGTCATGAAAATCTTCAGCATTTCCGCACCGAGCAGGATCAGGTAAATCATGCCCGTGGTTTTGGCGGTATCGAACAGCGAATCCCTGATTTTTGACAGCGAAATCGTCTGGCGCATAAAACCGAAAATCGTGACCAGGAATACACCGACCGCGGCGGCAGGCGTCGGGTTGAAAAAACCAAGATAAATGCCGCCGATGACCATCAGGAAAAGAATCGCCACCGGCAGTATGCCGAGTGTGGCCTCGATAAACTCCTGTCGACTCGGACGCGAGCCCGGGGGACCAGTTTCGGGTTTGATCGCCACATAGATGGCGACCGTGAAGATGAAAAACAGGGTCGCCATGATACCCGGAATCAACGCGGCGGCAAACATGTCGACGACGCTGGCTTCGACGATAATCGCGTAAATAATCAGCACCACCGATGGCGGGATCAGGATGCCGAGCACGCCACCCGCGGCCAGCGTGCCGGTCGCCAGCGCACCGGAATATTTATAGCGCCGCAGTTCGGGCAGGGCCACGGTCGCCATTGTCGATGCTGTTGCCAGCGACGAACCGCAAATCGCGCCGAAACCGGCGCAGGCGGTAACCGCCGACATGGCGACGCCGCCGCGAACCCAGCCCATCCAGGCATTGGCGGCGCGAAACAGGTCGCGGCTGAAGCCGGCACGCGACGCGATTGCGCCCATCAGGATAAACAACGGCACCACGGACAGGTCGTAAACCGAAAATTGTGCCCAGGTCAGGTCCTTGAGTTGGCTGAGTAAAATTCCCGGGCCGTTCAGGTAACTGACACCGATACCGCCGACCAGGATCATGGCGTAGGCGATCGGCATCCGGATCGCGATCAAGCCGAATAACCCGACCAGTCCAATCAGGCCGATAACTAGATTTTGTTCCATGTTTCCCTGACACTGACCACGGCTGCAACGGTGAGCAAAAATAACGATACCAGCGCCGGCGGGAAGGCAATCCAGAGCGGTATGCTGAGCACACCGGTAATTTCCGAATACTCGACGTAATCGAGCAGTCCGGCCGACATGCGCCATAGCAGCAATAGCGCGAACAATACGACGACGATATGCCCGATCAATTCCAGCAGATGCTGGCTGCGAGGCGATAAGCGGCTGGTGAAGATATCGGCGCTGACGTTGGCGCCGCTGAGCTGGCAATAAGGCAGGAAACAGAATGCGGCGATGCCGACGCCGAGCTCGGTGAGTTCGAAATCACCCGGGAAGGGTTTGTTAAAGATAATGCCCGACAGGATCGAGATCGCATTGACCAGGACCACCGCAACTAACAGCGCCCCGCCGAACAACGCCCAGGCTTGCACAGCCTTATTGATTTTGGCGATCATTCGACAGGGTGCCGCAAAGGCTTATTGCATGTTCTGGTTAACCAGGAAGCGCGCGCGATTGTAGAGCGCATGACCATCGATTCCCTGGGATTCCATTTCCTTGATCCAGCGTTCGACCACCGGTGCAACCTTGGCTTCGAACTTCGCCCATTGCGCTTCGGTCAGTTGTATGTGTTCGTTGCCGTCCTCTACCGCCACCTTGATGCCAAAGGCATCGGCGGCATCCCAGGCTTCACCGACTTCTTTATGCCAGGCGGCGCCGGAGTTATCGAGGAATATCTGCTGAATATCGGCCGGCAGTTTTTTCCAGCGGGCGGTATTCATCGCCACCTGGAACGAAGTCGTACCCAGGCGCTTGCCGAGACCAAACTTGCTTCCCGGGCTGGCGGGTCCCTCGATCTGGTACTTTGTTACTTTCTGAATTTTCAGCGGCGGAATTATTTCAAACGGGATCATCGCGCCATCGACCACGTTTTTCGACAACGCCACCGGGATCTCGCCGACCGAGGTTTTAACCGGACTCGCCCCTAGCGCTTCCAGTACCCAGGCGCCAGTGCGCGACGGGATACGCATTTTCTTACCGATCATCTGGCTCGGCGAGGTGATTTTTTCATTCGCCATGTGAATCGCCTGACCGGCATGTACGTGCTGAAACAGCGGGAACAGGCCCTTGAAATCCTGCTTCAGGTATTCTTCGTACATCTGAAACATCGCGACGTTGACCGCGCTGGTATTGCCCTGGTGAACGCCCGGCAATTCAAACACTTCGGTGCGCGGGAACTGGCCGGCCGCATAGGCATTGACGAACCAGGCCAGATCGACAACACCATCACGAACCTGTCGCGGCAATTGTGGCGGCTTGCCGCCGAGCGACATCGACGGATAGATTTCGATATGGATACGGCCGTTCGAGGCTTTTTCGATGCGCTCGACCCAGGGCACTATCATTTTGGTATGCGCCGGCGCCTTGGCACTGAGCAAGTGATGTAACTTGAACTCGAATTCAGCGGCCCGGGCCTGGGTGAAACCGATTAAGAGCAGGGTTAAGCCGATGATTCGACCAAAACTTATAAGCATGTTTCTGTCCTCCGGATGATGGTATCGATGTTTTGTTATGGCAGGAGATTATATCGGAATTCCAGATGCCAGCAGGGATAATCCTGGTAATTATGCGGCGACAAATTGTGTTTTTATGACGTTTTTAGCCACTATTGGTGAAATTATTTTACCAATACCGGTAAATTACCAGATTGTCTGTTCAGTCGTATAATGCGCCATATCGACGCAGTATCCCGTGCCCGGTGCCTGATCGGCAGCCCCGTCGCCGTTTGAGGGTAGCGCGAGCCGGCTGGCTGAAGACAACAACCGATATGAAATTGGAGACCTTAAACGCGATCGGGTAGACTTGAATCGCTTGGGACGAGACTATGAATTCTGAATCAGAAACCAGCCTGGATGATGCTGCTGAAAATCCCCTCGAGGAATTTTCAGGGTGTCACGATGGCATCATCAGAAACTTTGATCGTTTGCGGGATCTGGTCGCATTGATCGATAAAACTCCCGATAGCCCTGATATCCGGGAGATCGCCACGAAACTGCTGAAGTTTTTCGAGAATGTCGTTTACGAGCATCATGCCGAGGAAGAGCAGGAGTTATTTACCGCGGTGATGGACTGTGCCGGTGGCGATGAAGAATCGGCTTTGGCGAAAGATTATATCAAGCGACTGGTCGCAGAACATCGAGAACTCGAGTCCATGTGGAAGCGAATCGAAGGGGACGTCTGGCGATTGTCCCGGGGCAAAGCTGCCAGCCTGGACGCAACGCTCGCGGATAAACTGGCGCAGCAATATCTTGCCCATGCGACGTTCGAAGAGCAAACCTTCCTGCCGTTATCCGCGAGAATGCTCAGCAAGAAAAACCTGGCCGCACTAGGTCGGTCTTTGCACATGCGCCACCAGGACAAGACAGCCCCGTTTTTCATTTAGCGTTGTTCCGTGATCCGCATACACGGCTTCGCATTGTTGCCCGAAAAGCATGCTGTAGTTAAGCCGGGCAATGGCGATGAATATGTACTATTTCTGTAATTGTTTGTACATTTTGTTAATGGGCTTGTACGTAGCGGTTATATTATTGTACTTTGTATCGATTCTGCTCAGGATCGAATGCTGAAATTCGAGATGCCCGATGTCCCGCATTATTTTTTGTACGGTGAAACCGCGCCCTCAGATGCGCTCGATTACCTGTTTATCGCCTCGCTCGAACAATCCTTACCCAAGCACAACTGGGAGATTCACCCGCATCGCCACGACAATCTCTACCAGCTATTGATCGTCGAGGAAGGTCAGGTCAATGTCCAGATTCGCGAAATGCGCAGCCAGGAAACCGGTCAGAGTATTCTGTCGATCCCGCCGAAGGAAGTACATGGATTCATACACAATCCCGGGATCAGGGGATATATCGTTACCATCGTCGACTCCTTTTTACATGGCTTGTTCAGTGATGCCGAGCGCCAGAAGTTTTCATTAATTTTTAACGAACCGCTGATAGTCAATTTTGATCCGGATTCCAAGTCTTCGTGGGATTTTGAAATCCTGATTCGCCAGATTGTACGCGAGTACCGCAGTCAACGTGAAGGTCAGGCCTGCGTACTCGGTGCCTACCTGAAAATACTCTTCGTTAGCATGGCGCGCGCATCTGATTTCAAGTCGTTGAATCCAAAGCAGAACGATCCGAGAATAAAATACTTCGAAGATTTTCAGGCCCTGCTCGAACAACACTACATGGAACACTATTCGGTAAATCAATATGCCGAAAAACTGGGTATGACCACGGGCCGACTGAATCGGATGTGCCAAAGATACGCCGGCCAAAATGCGATGCAGATAATTCATGGTCACCTGATTTCGGAAGCCAAGCGCAAACTGATTTACGTCGACTCGTCGATGAATGAAATTGCCTACGATCTGGGTTTCAAGGACCCGGCCTATTTTTCACGGTTTTTCAGCAAGCATTGCGGAGAACCGCCGGGCAAATATCGCGCTCGGCTGCGCGATCCCGCGTTGGTCTGAGCCTGCAACAATCCATGCAAAACGATATAAATCAAATAGAGGCTCCTGTCATGAGTGAACCCGATCCGTTTCGCGAACCCTACAACCCACCCGAATTTAGCGCCGAGGAATGGCAGGCGCGTCTCGATCTCGCGCTATGTTACCGCCTGGTCAACTACTACGGCTGGACGGCGCAGGTTTATAACCACATTTCGTTGCGTATTCCGGGGACAGATCATCTGCTGATCAATGGTTTCGGCTTCATGTACAACGAAATCAAGGCGTCAAACCTGGTCAAGATCGACATCGACGGCAATGTCATCGATGGTAATCCCTATCCGGTCAACAAGGCCGGTTATTACATACATTCGGCCATCCACCAGGCGCGGCCTGACCTGCATTGCGTACTGCACACCCATGACATCGACTGCCAGGCGGTCGCTTCGATCGAAGGCGGCTTTATTCCGCTGACCCAGGAGAGTTGCCAGTTTTACGAGCGCGTGGGTTATCATGAATACGAGGGTATCGTGCTCGATCCCGGTGAAAAGAAACGACTGGTGGCGGCGCTCGGTAATACCAATCATACGCTGTTACTGCATAACCACGGCGTAATCACTGCGGGATCCACCGCGGTCTGGGCGTTTGACCGCATGTACCAGATCGTGCGCGCGTGCCAGGTTCAACTGCGCGCGATGGCCACGGGCAAGCCTGTCAAACGCATACCCGAAGCCGTCATGATCAGTACACGCGAACAGTTCGAAGGCGGTGCGGCCCAGGGCGGCGCCGTGGTGCGCCATCCCGCCTGGCCGGCCTATATTCGGTTGATGGATTCGCTGGCACCCGACTGGCGAACCTGATTAACCCGGCGTTTCACCGGCGATGGTGGTGCGATAAAGTTCGCGGCGAAAGCCGTCATAGTCGTTAAAGGCCTGATGCACGCACAGGCGGTTATCCCACAGCGCCAGTGTTTTCGGCTTCCAGCGCAGCCGACAGGTAAATGCGGGCTGGGTGATGTGATCGCCGAGAAACTGCAGCAAGGGCCTGGCCTCGTCGTCATACATGCCTTCGAAACCAACGGCGTACGTCTTGTCACAATAAAGCGCTTTCTCCCTGGATTTCGGGTGGGTGCGCACCAGCGGGTGATAGTTACCGCGAACTTTTTTCGCAATTTCCTCGGGTAGCGGACCCGCGTCCCGGGTCGCGGCAATACGGCCGATCGGCGAGTCGTCGGGTGCTACCGATTGCTGCGCGGTAGCGAGTACGTTTTTCATCGACATGTGCACATTCAACGTCTCGAGTATCGCTTGCATCTTGTCGGAGAGCATCCGGTAGGCCAGCGCCGAATTGGCCCACTGCGTGTCGCCGCCATAGGGAGGGACATCCACTCCATAGAGCAGGCTGATCGCCGGCGGTTGCGCGAGAAACGGTGAATCGGTGTGCCAGCCCGAACCAAATACCATCGCGCTGGTGACATCGGCCTCCTTGATCAGCGGTTGAACATTGACGTGTCCCTCGATCCCTTTGGTATATGCGTCTTCTGCGAACGGACCGAATCGCCGGCTGAACACTTCCTGGTCGCCATGTGTCATTTCCTGGTCGCGGAAATAAATCATTTTGTGGCGAAACAGCGCATCTTCGATTTCGGCGAAGGTTGCATCATCGATAGCGGCGGCCTGCACACCGCGGATTTCCGCGCCCATCGCCGCGGCCAGCGGCACGGCCTCGATGTGCCGGTATTCTTTGGCGCCGTTATCAAATTTTCCGGTGGGATGAATAATAGACATGACATAACCTTGGCGATATGAAATTTAATCGGATAATCATCCGCGAAGGCCTGAATCCGCGCAATAGCATTTTTTGAATTAGCCCCGACTCCACCTGGCAGAGTATCGATCTTGTTTTTGTGATCTAACAAGCTAGCTAAAGATAAGTTGCTTCGATCAGTTGAATCCACCGTCGAAGGTGGACCCTGAAAATCCCAAAATTTGAGTCCGTTATCGGGATAAATCTTCCTGAAACTGAAAATAAAACGAGGCCCCCTCCGGTATTATATGCAACCAGGTCGCTACAGGAATAAACCATAGATGACAAAAACTGCTCTCGTACTCATACCAGGCCTGCTTTGCAATGACGCGGTATGGGCAAGCCAGGTCCACCGGCTGGCACCGGATTTCGACATCCAGATTCCTGATCTGCGCAACTTCGATTCGCTGGAAGCCATGGGGAAATCGGTACTGCATAGCGCCCCGCCCCACTTTCACGTCGCTGGTCATTCGATGGGCGGGCGCGTCGCTTTCGAAATCGTGCGCCTCGCACCAGAACGCGTGCAGTCGCTGATCCTGCTCGACACCGGGGTACACCCGGTTACCGAGGCGGAGCCTGGTAAGCGACAGGTTTACCTTGACCTGGCCGAGGCACAAGGCATTCTCGCTGTCGCCCGCGAATGGATTCCGCCAATGATTCATCCCGAACGCCGCTATGACAGGGAATTGATCGATAGCATCGTCGCGATGGTTACCAGTTACAGCGTCGAACAGTTCAAGGGGCAGATCAACGCTCTGCTAAACCGCCGCGACATGAATCCGCTGTTATCCGAAATCGAATGTCCTACCCTGGTAGCCTGTGGTCGAGAGGACGGCTGGGCGACATTGGCGCAACACGAGGCGATCGCGGCCGCGATTCGCGGTGCGGAATTATCCGTGATCGAAAACTCGGGTCACATGGTCTCGATGGAACAACCCGCTGCGGTTACGTCATTACTGGTTGACTGGCTGACGCGGCATTGACCGAATTTGGGGATTAAAATTTTTGGGTACAATCCCGGGGATACGGCAATTCAAGGGACGTTTTAATATTATGCATGGCCTCTGTTGAGCATGGTTCGGTGCCGTGAATTCCTGAACCAGGCTTCGTTATCGGAAAAATTCTTGTTCAACCTGAATTCAAAATGCGGCCTGCCCCTGCTTCTGCCCGTTATTCCGATCGAATAATCGTAACGTACTAATAAAGCTCAAAATTTTACCTGTGGTTTTCATTCCGTATTGTCTATTCTGTTTATTGTCTGCTGAATTTACCGGTTTATCCTTCAAGTAGACAAGTTTCATTTTCAAGACAGAAGCCTCATCCCGGTTAAGTCTCGCGAAGCGGGTCTTTTTTTCTGAAATCGGTAAGAAAGTACAAAAATTCCCGACTTAATTGCATTTATATGGGATTTGGCAGACAGTAAACTAAACCATCCGCATTAAGGTGAGAACCATGCTGCACTCGATTCCCTATATGCAAATTCGCGGCGGCAGTTCGAAGGGGCTTTATTTTCGCGCCGAGGACTTACCTGCCGATGAGTCTGTGAGAGACCAGGTATTACTGGATATCGTCGGACGCGACGACCGCCAGATTGACGGTCTCGGCGGCGCCAATCCGTTGACCAGCAAGGTCGGTATCGTGGCCCCATCGGCGCGCGATGACAGCGACCTCGACTATTTGTTTGTGCAGGTAGTGGTGGGTGAAGATCGTGTCGATACCACTCCCAATTGCGGCAATATCCTGGCCGGTGTCGGCGCCTTTGCGATTGAAACCGGCATGCTTGCGGTGCAGGGTGAAGAAACCACGATCCGGGTGTACATGGTCAATAGCGGCAATCGCTGCGAACTGCTGATGCAAACCCCTGATGGTCGTGTTGAATACGAAGGCTCGGCGCGCATCGACGGGGTGCCCGGCAGCGCGGCGCCGGTGATCTGCAATTATCTCGACATCGCGGGTTCCGCCTGTGGTCTGCTGTTGCCGACCGGGAACCAGCGCGATGAAATCCTGGGGGTGCCGGTGACCTGCATCGATAATGGCATGCCGGTGGTGGTGATACCTGCCGCCGAGATGGGCAAGAGCGGTTACGAATCCTGTCAGGAGCTAGAGGCCGACAATAATTTCCGGGAAAGGCTCGAGGCAATTCGCATCGAGGCAGGCGTTCTTATGAATCTTGGCGACGTGCTTCGCAAGGTTGTACCTAAAATGTCGCTGATCAGTGCGCCGCTAAACGGCGGGCAGGTTTGCACCCGCACCTTTATCCCGCACAAATGTCACGCCGCGATCGGCGTACTCGGCGCGGTTTCGGTAGCGACCGCCTGTGTGATGCCGGATTCGGTGGCAACCGGCATCGCATCGGTGCCCGACGGACAGACCAAGAAATTTTCAGTCGAACATCCGTCCGGTGAATTCTCGGTGGAACTGTCGCTTGATAAAGACAATAACGTAATCGGCGCCGGACTGTTACGCACCACGCGCCTGTTGAGTAAAGGTGAAGCCTTTTATGTGGGGAAATATGAATGACGGGTTCTGATGCCATGGCTGAAAAACCGAGCTGTATGCCACCGGATAACAATACCCGTACACCGCTGTTCAAGGCGCCGCCGGGCGCCTGCGATGCGCATTGCCACGTATTTGGACCGCGTGACATTTTCCCCTATTCGGACAAGGCATCTTACTGGCCGCCCGATGCCGATAAACACGCGCTCAAGCGCATCCACGACAAACTCGGCATCGAGCGCGCGGTACTGGTGCAGGCCAGTTGTCATGGCACCGACAACCGCGGCATGATCGATGCGATCAAGACCAGCAATGGGGCCTATCGTGGCGTCTGTATCGCCAACGACAGTTTCAGCGAAAATGACTTCCAGGATTTACACGACGGTGGCGTGCGCGGCGTACGCTTCAACTTCGTCAAACACCTGGGTGGTGCGCCTGACCTCGAGATGATGAAAACCGTGCTAGATCGGGTTAAGCCCTTAGGTTGGCACCTGGTGATTCACGTCAACGCCGAAGACATCATCGAATATGAAAACTTCTTCGCCCGGTTCGACATGGAAATTGTCGTCGATCACATGGGCCGCGTGCCGACTTCGGCCGGGGTGGGGCAGAAGGCATACCGGGTTTTGCTGGGCTTCATGCGCCGCGATAACTGGTGGGTCAAGGTATGCGGATCGGAGCGCATCTCGATCGGACCGCCGTTTTACGACGCGATCCCCTACGCGCAGGGACTGGTTGAAGTAGCACCGGATCGCATTCTATGGGGCACCGATTACCCACATCCCAATATCAAAAAACACATGCCGAACGACGCCGACCTGCTCGACCTGGTGCCGCTGATCGCGCGCGATGCGGCGCTGCAGCGGAAAATACTGGTCGACAATCCGGCCCGGCTTTACGGCTTTGACGAATGAGGAAAGCGACATGATTAACCAACCAATTGAGGGAGTCGCGGTACGTTATATCGACCGCGCCGATGCGGCTGTGGTTAAGGAACTGGGGCGCCTCGGCTCGGCGACCGTGCATGAAGCACAGGGGCGCACCGGTAACATGCTGACACACATGCGCCCGATTTATCCCGGTGCGCGTATCGGCGGCAGCGCGGTCACGATCCTGGCACAACCGGGGGATAACTGGATGCTGCATGTGGCGATGGAACTGGTGCAGCCCGGCGATATAATCGTCATGGCCGTGACTTCGCCCAACACCGACGGACATTTCGGCGATCTGCTCGCCACCTCGGCCCGGGCGCAGGGGGTGGTCGGCATGGTTATCGAGACCGGGGTGCGCGACATCGCCGACCTGACCGAGATGCAAATGCCGGTCTGGTCGCAGGCAATTTCGATCCGGGGCACGGTCAAGAATACCCCGGGCTCGGTAAACGTGCCAATCGTCTGTGCCGGTCAGAACGTGATGCCGGGTGACGTTATCGTCGCCGATGACGACGGGATTTGCGTAGTGCCGCGGCTTAAAGCCGAGACCACGCTGGAAGCGGCATTGAAGCGCGAAGCCAACGAAGGCGACAAGCGTGAACGTTTCGCCGCGGGAGAGCTGGGCCTGGATATCTACGGCATGCGCCCGCGACTGGAGCAGGCCGGCTTCCGGTATGTGGACAAACTGGAGGATCTGGAATGAGTTTGATCATCGATTGCCACGGCCATTACACCACCGCGCCGGATGCGCTCGGTGAGTATCGCGAGCAACAGAAAAAAGATCTCGAAACCGACCCGTTGTTCGAACATGTTAAAGGGGTCATCGATATCAGCGATGACCAGCTGCGCGAGAGTCTCGAGGGCGCGCAGCTCAGGTTGCAGAACGAACGTGGCACGGACGTCACCATTTTCTCGCCGCGTGCGAGCTGGATGGGGCATCACATCGGCAACCAGTCGACCAGCCGTTACTGGAGCGAGCATTGCAATGAGTTGATTTATCGCATAACCGAACTCTACCCGCAGAACTTTATCGGTGCGGCGCAATTGCCGCAATCGCCGGCAGCGGATTTGAGCGCCAGCGCCGCCGAGCTCGAGCGCTGTGTCAACGAATACGATTTCGTCGGCTGCAACCTGAGCCCGGATCCGTCCGGAGGCCACTGGACCGCGCCGCGGCTGGACGATCGTTACTGGTACCCGATCTACGAAAAAATGGTAGAACTCGAGGTGCCGGCGATGATTCACGTCAGCGGCTCCTGCCACCGTTGTTTCGATACCACCGGCTCGCATTATCTCGGCGCCGATACCACCGCGTTCCAGCAATTGATGATGGCGAAAACGCTGTTCAATGATTTCCCGGAACTCAAATTCATAATTCCGCACGGCGGCGGCGCGGTACCTTATCACTGGGGTCGTTTTCGCGGGCTGTCGGACATGATGAAATTACAGCCGCTGCACGATTTCATCGACAATAACGTTTATTTCGATACCTGCGTTTACCACCAGCAGGGAATCGATTTGCTGGTCGACGTCGTGCCGACCGAGCACATTCTGTTTGCGTCGGAGATGGTCGGCGCGGTGCGCGGCATCGATCCAGAAACCGGATTTTATTTCGACGATACAAAGCGTTATATCGATGCCTGCGCCTTGAATGACGCAGACAAGGAAAAGGTGTTTTCGGGCAATGCAAGAAAGGTTTTCAGCCGACTCGATGCGCGTTTGCATGCGGTTGGCAAGTTGTGAGTGCTCGTGGCATGCCTGCATACCGAAATCCGTTGAAGAGGTAAATACATATGCCTGTCGCAGATCTTGAAGCTTACGAAGACATACCGGGGACTTATCTGTTTAACCGTCATCGCTCACGCCAAGGTTATCATTTAAATCAATGTTTCATGTCCTTACTCAAACCGGAGAACCGGGAAAAATTTCTCGCGGATGAACGCGCCTATCTCGAGGCCTGGGGTAATCTCACCGAAGCCCAGATCGATGCAGTGTTGACGCGTAACTGGCTGGGCATGGTCAAGCTGGGCGGTAATATTTATTACATGGCAAAGCTAATGGGTACCGACCAGCAAACGTTTCAATTTGTTGCCGGTGCCATGACCGGCGCCACGGAAGAAGAATATCGCAACATGATGCTTGCCGGCGGCCGACCCATTGAAGGTAACCGCAGCAAATCCGAGTGGGAAAAAGCGGGAGGTGACGATGGCTAAAATGATTGGTGCGCTATGCACCTCGCATGTTCCTGCTATCGGAGTTGCCATCGATAAAGGTCAGACCGAGGAACCCTACTGGAAACCGTTATTTGACG
>JAOTUD010000443.1 GCA_029864065.1 Gammaproteobacteria bacterium
TCGCCTTGGTCTTGGTGCTGATGTTGACCACCGAGCCCTTCGCCTGTTCGACGATCCCGGTGAAATCCGGCAAGGCGGCCTGCGCCAGCATCGGCATGCCGAGCGCAATAACGATCAGGGACCGGTAAATGTATTTGCTTAGGTATTTCATTAAATTATTCCAGAAAGATTGATACACGTTGGTTAAGACCCGGTTCAGGACTTCGGGTTCAGCCTGACCTCGACGATATGTGGCGTCAGCCGGTCATATTCAAGCCTGCGCGCGAGACGGGACGCAAGTTTTACCCCTGCAAACAGCCCGGTGAATGCCGCGATCGCAACCCAGGCGTCTGCCAGGTCGTACAGGGCCGCCGGCAACCCGGCCGCAATCATGCCTGCCAGGGGCAGCCCGTAGACGGACAGGCTAGCCCTGACGACCGCGGATTCGGGCATGCCGACGACGAGGCTGTCGCCGGGCTTCAGTTGCCGTTCGGATTCGAGCACCAGGGGTTTCGAGCGATGCCCCAGCAGACGCCCGATAGCTCCCGTGCCGCAGCCCTGGCTGAGCTCGCAGCGACCGCAGGCCGAGTCGCGCTGCAGCCTGATTTCGACCCGCCTGCCGTCACAACGCGTAACCACGGCCTGCTCGGTAATCATTCGGGTAACCCCCGGTTATTAAACCCAGGGGTGAAGTTTGATACCAATCCCGGATTATCGCAACAAGCGGCCGACGGCATGGCGCCCCCGGCCGCGCTATGCGGGCCTACTGCTGTCGGTAAGTTATTGATTCGGCTACCTCTTTCACGGTAATCGCCGGAACCTCGCCAATTGCGGTAATCGAATGATTGGCGTGAATGCGCATATAGCCGTTGACCGCGCCCATCGAGGTTGCGCCGCTCAGCGATTCGCTCGTTTTGCGCTCGATGAATACCGACAACGAGGCCAGGCCGTCGGTGTATACCATCTGCTGCACAAAATCCTCGGTGCCCGGGATCATCCGCCGCAGCACGGACTCGCGCCAGAACCCGCCCGGGGTATGCGACAGCTGCCAGGCGTTATCGACCTCTGTCGAATTCGAGCTGTCGCCGCGGTGGTAACGCACCAGGGTATAGCTCTCGTCGATCTTCGGCAACGTGTCGATTACCGGTTTTTCGTCGTCGCCGTAGACCCGCAAGCTGGTAAACATCACCTGTTCGATTTCCCGGTTTTGTTCGTCGAGCAGGCTGGATTTCATCATCAGGTGGTTATCCCGGTTGATCCAGAATTTGATGCCGTAACGATAAATATCCCTGGGTTCGATATGCACCACCACGGTGTTATGGTTGGCGATTCGATCCATGCCGAGCAGCCTCATGTCGTAAAACTTTTCCAGCCTCGCGATATCGTCGGGTATGAAAATCGGTGAAAAACTGTTCTTTCTCGATAGATCGACGACTACCTTGCGACTCGACGGCCAGATGCAGGTCAGGTTCTGGTTGTCACGGATGACCTCGCGCGCTTCGCCGTTCAATGATACGAGGTGTTCTTTTTCTCCGTCCGCATCGCGATAATGCGAAATCTGCATGCTCTCGAGCTGGTTGTCATGCATGTACACGAAGTTACCGCTGTAGCTCAGGCCGCGCATCGCGTCCGACATTTTTTGTACCCATTGCATCGCTTCGTCGGCGAGCGCCGGGGCGCTGACACAGCTCGCCAGTAGCAGGGGTATCACCGCCCTGGGCAGGTAATTCGCCCTGCCTGGCGGGCTACTGTTGCGCATCAAAGCCGGCAACCCGTGCCTGCGGGATCAGGCCCTGCACCGAGTTCGAATACTCGGTGTGATTCACCAGGTAGGCGTTGAGTTTTTGCTGCAAAGCCGGCGACTCTTTGTCGATCTTCCAGCGTGTGCCGGGCGTCGGCACCCTGGTGGATACCGGAACCGCGCTGCCAGCAATCTTTTGTTCCGCAAGCTGCTGAATTTTGAGCTGATCGGCTGCTACCAGCCCGGCGTCGGGCCGTCCCGCATCCTGGTTTTGCGGCTGCCATAAGGCGACGGTGACGATGGCGACGCTGGCGGCAACCGCAAGACCTGCGAGCGGCTTGAATATTCCCCGGCTCAATAAAGGAGTCGGTGCCGGGCTATCGAACGCCGCCCGCGGCTTCCGCTCCTGCGCCGCGCCGACCTCCTGCGCAACCCGTGCCATCACCGCGGCGTGAAATCCGGTATCGATCACCGGCGGCAGTTCGTGCCGCATGACCTCGCCGATCATCTGGTAGCGTCGCATCCGGTATTGCAGGTTGACGTCGCCGATGACCTCGTCAAGATCGCCAGGGGTATTTTCGTCAGCGTAATCATCCAGCAGGTATGATAATTTTTCGTCTCGCTCTTTCATCTCTAACTCTCGTTTTAAACCAGTACATTTTCCATGGTTTTATATTCCTGCACCCTTAGTCATTCTAACAGGGGTCTAAGTTCCTTATCGATCACATCTCTGGCGCGAAATATTCTGGATCTGACCGTCCCGATCGGGCAACCCATGACCTCTGCTATCTCTTCATAGCTCAATCCATCGATTTCGCGCAGCGTAATGGCCGATTTCAAGTCTTCCGGTAGATTCTCGATGGCGCTGAAAACCGTCGCCCTGATTTCTTCGGTCAACAGCAGGTTTTCCGGATTTGCGTATTCCTTGAGACCGGACTCGCCCTCGAAATGTTCCGCGTCGTCGACGTCCACGGTATAGCCCGGGGACTTGCGCGCTCTCGACGCGAGATGATTCTTCGCCGTGTTGGCGGCGATTCGGTAAAGCCAGGTGTAGAACTGACTGTCGCCGCGAAACTTGTCGATGGCGCGAAACGCCTTGACGAATGCATCCTGGGCAATGTCCTGGCACTCCGCCTGGTCGGATACGAACCGGCCAACCAGGTTGATTACCTTGTGCTGATACTTTTGCACCAGTATATCAAAGGCGCCGGAATCGCCGGCCTGAACCCTTTTCACCAACTCTGCATCAGGCAGATTAGTCCCCATTTATATCCCTGAATGTTGATGGAATTCGGAGATAATAAATTCTTATTCTCCGAGGTATCAAATAAGGACTGATTATACAATTAAAAGGTCTAGCCAGGGCTTGCGTTTTGCGCAGCGAAGAATTTCACTATACTGGCAACCACACAACCGGGAACATCGAAATGAGTCATCAGTACACGTTCGACGTCGTCATCGTAGGATCGGGCACCGCGGGGCTTGCGGCGGCGCTGCATCTGCCCACAACGCTCAAGGTCGCGATTCTTGCCAAGACCGAGTTCGAGCAGTCCTCCAGCTACTGGGCGCAGGGCGGCATTTCCGCGGTTCTCGATCCGGACGACAGTATCGATTTGCATGCGCGTGACACGATCGACGCCGGCAACGGGCTGTGTGACGAATCAGTCGTCAACTTCACCGCCGCGCACGGCGCAGAATGCATAGCATGGCTGGCCGACCTCGGCATGCCGTTTTCGCGCGACAACCCTGAGATTCTCGATAGCGCATATCA
>JAOTUD010000444.1 GCA_029864065.1 Gammaproteobacteria bacterium
GCCAGGCGTGAGGAAATTCGCCAGCAGGCCACCGCGCGTATCAAGGGATTGATCGCCGAGCTGTCCGGCAGCCAGGACGTCAGCGACGTGCTGTTCTCGAGCATCCTGGTTCAGTAGGATTGTACGTGCTGCGCACGCGCTTGTTTAACTGGATACCGCGATCAAGTCGCGGTATGACACTTTTTGCGCTTCGACAGAACCATGGAACAGGATTTATTTCGGGTCGAGGCGGATAGACTGGTCGGCGACGCTAATGGTCGACTGGCCATGGATAAATTCGAGTAGTTGCTCGCCCGCCATCGAGAAGCGCCAGCCCTGGGTCAGGCGACTGCTTTTCTGATTTAAAATCAGGTTGTCGATGTCCTTGCGCGTCGCCAGCGTCGCCAGCGCGATGTCGTTCTGGTCGGCGATCAACCTGCACAGCGCCATCAGGCAGTCACCGAGGGCCAACTGCCCCGAATCCAAGCTCTTTAACCTGTCATGTCGCGGCCATTGCGACGCATCGACCCGTGCCGCCTGTCCGATTATCTTCAGTAATTTTTCACCATGACGCTTGACCGTCTTGTCGCCCAGGCTCGGAATTCCCGCCAGCGACTCGATGCTTTCCGGTTTCAGTCGCGCGATCTCGACAATCACCTCGTCCTTGACGATCCAGCGCCTGGGCCGATTCTGCTGCTGCGCCAGTTCTTCGCGCCACTGGCACAGGTCGCTGGCGATCTGCAGCTTTTCCCCTTTCAGTTTCTGCACGCCCTTGAGGCGCTTCCACAGTTCGTGCCTGTCGATTTCGTAGTTGGCCGGGTCGCTGATCGCCTGCAAGTCCCGGTCGAGCCAGCCGCGCCGCCGGGTCGCCTCGAGCCTCTGGTTCAAATGCTCATAGACCGCCAGCAGGTAGCGCACATCATCCATCGCGTAATCCAGTTCATCCCCGCTGAGCGGCCGGCGCATCCAGTTGGCGCGTGTGTGTTTTTTCTCGAGCGCCACCCCGGTCACCTGTTGCACCAGGTCGGCGTAGGAAACCTGGTGGTTGTAGCCGAGCACCGCGGCGGCGAGCTGGGTGTCGAACACCGGGCACGGTACCTCGCCAAACTTCTGATACAGAATTTCCAGATCCTGTGAAGACGAATGGAACACCTTCAGCAGTTTGTCGTTAACCAGTAACCCGGCAAGCGGTGTGAAATCGTCTATCGCCAGCGGGTCGATGCAGGCGAGCAGCTCGTCGCTCGCGATTTGAATCAGCGCCAGCTCGGGGTAGTAAGTGCTTTCACGGATGAACTCGGTATCGATGGCACAGCACTCGGCCCCACCCAGCGCGCGGCAAAACTGGGCCAAGCCGGCATCGCTATCTATATAGTCGTAATCCTGCTTTGGATTCAAATGCTTATCAACTCAATAGCGCCTTACGCCGGGCGTCGCGCAGGATGACGAATACCCATGGCCAGATCAGCATGCCGATAAACGGCGCGCCGAAAAAGGCGAGCAGCGGCGTCGGGCGTCCCATGACACCTTCCACCCAGGCAACAACGACCTGGTTGACCAGCAATAACGCGAATACGTACATGGCCTGTTGCGCCAGTGCCAGCACGCGAATGCGCTGGTAAAAATTCATGTTGACGAAAATGATAATGACCAGCGCCAAGGTATGCTGACCGAGCAGCGTGCCCTGCGAGGTATCGAGGATGATGCCGGTGAAAAATGCGAACCAGAGGCCGACGCGCTTGGGCAGAGCCATGCTCCAGTAGATCAGCACCAGCGCAACCCAGTTGGGCCGATAGATCTGCACCCAGTCCGGCAGGGGCAGTATCATCAGCACCAGCGCCACGACCAGGCTTAGATAAATGACCAGATAGCGCAGCTTCGACATTTTATTGTCTGGGCTTGATGACGAGCACTTCGCGGCTGGAATCGAGGCGCGCCTTCGGTTCAGCCAGTACCGTTACGAATCCGCGCACGCGGTCTTCCTCGATTGCCGTAACCTTCGCCACCGGGTAGTCCGGCGGAAATCGTCCCCCCAGGCCCGAGGTGACGAGATCGTCGTCGATCTTGATATCGGCGGTAGCCGGCAGGTAACGCAGTTCGAGCTGGGTGGTGGAGCCACGACCGAACGCAACCGAGCGCGTGCCGCTGCGCACGAACTGTACCGGTATCGCGTGCTCCGGATCGGAAATCAGGATCGTGGTTGCGGACTGCGGATTGACGTGTATGACCTGCCCCATGACGCCGAAATCGTCGATCACCGCAAAACCGATCTCGACGCCGTCGCTGCTGCCCTTGTTTATTTCGATCAACTGGCGATAGGGATTCTGGTCAACCGAGAGCAATTCCGCAACGATGACGTCGTCGGCAATTTTACGGGCGGAACCAAGCAGACTGCGCAGACGCGCATTTTCCTCGGCCAGAATTTCAAGTTTTTGCAGACGCGCGTTGAGGATGCGGCCCTCGGCCCTGAGCGCCGCGTTTTCTTCGAGCAACTCGGTGTGCGAGGTAAACCAGTCATTGAGCCAGTTGCCGCCGGTCGCGGGCAGGCTGACAATGTATCTTAGCGGGGACAGCGCCAGCGAGATGTTGGTGCGAACGACCTCGAGATGGTGGAAACGATGATCGACAACCATCATCGCGACGCTGATCACGACGAAAAACAACGCCTGTAACGATGCGCCACGTGCCTGGAGTAAAATCTTCATGGAGGCGGTGGCCGCTGAACAGTTACTCTACCGCCAGAAAATCCAGCCCATGTTCGTCGATCATTTCGAGCACCCGTCCGCCGCCGCGGGCGACACAGGTCAGCGGATCTTCGGCGATAATCACGGGCAACCCGGTTTCCTCCATGATCAGCCTGTCCAGGTCACGCAACAGGGCGCCGCCGCCGGTCAGCACGATACCGCGCTCGGCGATATCCGACCCGAGTTCCGGCGGCGTTTGCTCTAGCGCATTCTTGACCGCGGAAATGATACCGTAAAGCGGGTCCTGCAGGGCTTCGAGGATCTCGTTGCTGTTGAGCGTAAAACTGCGCGGCACACCCTCGGAAAGATTGCGGCCCTTGACTTCCATTTCCAGCAGGTCCTTACCCGGGTACGCGGCCGCGATCTGCACCTTGATCTTCTCAGCGGTCGCCTCGCCGATCAGTATGCCGTAGTTGCGGCGCACGTAATTGATGATCGCGTCGTCGAAACGGTCGCCGCCGATTCTAACCGATGCCGAGTAAACGATGCCGTTCAACGACATGACCGCGACCTCGGAAGTGCCGCCGCCGATATCGAGCACCATCGAGCCCTGCGCCTCGTCGACCGGCATACCGGCGCCGATCGCGGCCGCCATCGGTTCCTCGATCAGGTAAACCTTGCGTGCGCCGGCGCCGAGCGCCGACTCGCGGATCGCGCGCCGTTCGACCTGCGTCGCACCGCAGGGCACGCAGATCAGGACACGCGGACTGGGCCGCAGGAACTGGTTTTCGTGCACCTTGCGGATAAAGTGCTGCAGCATTTTCTCGG
>JAOTUD010000445.1 GCA_029864065.1 Gammaproteobacteria bacterium
ATCCCAGGCCGACGCCGAGCACCGCCGCGTGGCCGAGCGTGTCGCTCAGGAAGGCGAGCCGTTGCCATACCATCAGGCAGCCCATCGGCGCCGCAATCGCGATCATGATCAACCCCGCGATGACGCTGCGCACCAGGAAATCATCGAGCCACTCAGCCATGTTCGTGCTCCGCGGGCTCGCCGGACACGTCGTGCACGTGATCGTGGTGGTGGGTATATATCGCGATGGATTTCGCCGCGGACTTGCCGAACAGCGCCAGATACTCCGGGTGCTGGCTGACCGACTCGGGCATGCCCGAACAGCACAGGTGCTGGTTCAGGCACAGCACCTGGTCGGTCTGCGACATGACCAGATGCAAATCGTGCGATACCAGCAACACCGCGCAACGCAACCGGGTACGTAGCTCGCCGATCAATTCGTACATTTTTATTTCACCGGTGACGTCGACGCCGGAGGTCGGTTCGTCGAGCACGATCAGGTCGGGATTTCCGAGCGTGCTGCGCGCCAGCAGCACCCGTTTCAATTCACCCTGCGACAGGGATTGCACCTGGCGTTGCCGCAGGTGGGCGACCTCGGTTTGCGCAAGCGCGCCTTCGATTTCGTCGGCGCTGGCGCTATGCGTGAGCCGCAATAATCTTTCCACGCTGAGCGGCATCAGCGTATTGACATAGACCTTCTGCGGCAGGTACCCGATGCGCAGCCCGGGCTGCCGCTCGATCGCACCGTCGAAGCCGCCAATCAGGCCGGTCACGATATTGGTTAGCGTCGTCTTGCCGGCGCCGTTGGGGCCGATGATCGTGGTGATCTGGGAGCGGCGCAGCTCGAAGCTGACGCGATCCAGGATCAGGTGGTTGCCCGCCGAGTAGCTGACGTCGCGCGCTTGCAGCAGCAAGTCATCCGCCATGTTTCTGGCACTCCGCGCAGACCCCGGTTATCTCGACCACCGAATGATCGACCGCGAAACCGAGGTCCGCCGCCGCGGCCACCAGGCTGGCATCCTCGGTTTCGAGCTCGGCTACCTGGTCGCAATCGCGGCAAATCAGGAACTGCGCGGCGCAACGATGCCCCGGGTCGACGCAGGTGATGAATGCGTTCTTGCTTTCGATGCGGTGAATCAGGCCCTCACCCATCAGGAAGTCGAGCGCGCGGTAGACGATCGGCGGTGCGATGCGCTCAAGATTACCGACGCGGTTCATCGCGGCGAGGATATCGTAAGCCCCCAGCGGCTGATGGCTGGCCAGCAATATCTCGAAAACCTGCCGGCGCCGCGAGGTCAGGCGCTGTTTGCGCCGCGCGCATAGCTGCTGCGCCCCGGACAACAGCTCGCGCTGGCAGCGGCGATGATCGTGTTTACGGAAGGCGATGTCGGAGTGCTGGGCTTTGCGAGACATAATGTTATATTATAACATAACTCGATGTGCCGCTACCCTGAACCGCGCCGATGCGCCTGATACTGCTCCTGCTGTGCCTGCAATCCGGCGTACTGTGCGCCGCGCCGCGCGTGGTGGCGTCGATCGTACCGCTGCAGGAACTTGCCGCGGCGCTCATGGCGGGCATCGCGGGGCCCGAAACGATTATGGAAGATCACGCCTCGATCCATCATTTCGCTCTCAAACCCTCGCACATGCGCCGCTTGCAGCAGGCCGACCTCGTCATCTGGATCGAGCGTAATTTCGAGGCGGGTTTCAATCGCCTGCCCGAAATCCTGCCCGCGTCGACCCGGCAACTGGAACTGCTGCCGCTACTGGGCATCGACCCCGGCCAGGGCCACATCTGGTACTCGCCGCAGCGGTTGATGCAGTCCGCCGAGCTGATTGCTGCGGCGTTGCAGGAACTGGACCCCGGTAATCGCGAAACTTACCAGCATAATAGCGACGCGTTGCTGGCTGAAATTTCGCTCTGGCGAAGCCAGGCCCGCGCTCGCCTGCAGACGCTGCCGCTGGCGTATGTTACCGACCACGCCTTCCTCGGGCACTTCGAGCAGGACATGGGCCTGGCGGCGATAGCGACGCTTCATGACCAGCATGACAGCCACGGTGGCCTGCACGACCTCAACCGGGTGGAAGCGTTGCTGCGGCAAAGTCCCGCATCCTGCCTGCTGACTGTCGCAACGCCGCCAGGCCCCCTGGCGCGCAGGCTTGCGCACAAGTATCGCCTGAAGATCGTAAACGTCGCGGCGATGCCGCTTGCCCGGGAAAACCCGGTAAAGGTTTTACAGAGGCTCGACCGCCTGCTTGCGGGGCTCGCCAGCTGCCGCTGACGCGATAGCAGTATAAAGCCGTTGAATGCATCCCCAACCAGATTCGATTGCTAACCGGGTTGGCAGTGGTTACATTCCATGTCAATACAAACAGGAATCCATAGACATGATCAGCCCCGTCGGCTCAGACAGCCTGAAACCTTTATTCGTTTACGACCAGACCAGACGCGACGAGCTTATCGACGAAGCCAGCCGCCTCCCCTCCGTAGAAATCAGTTCTGCCGCTGCGGCCAACGCGGTAATGCTGGGCGGTGGTTACTTTACGCCGCTCGAAGGCTATATGAACCTGGCCGACGGGATGGGTTGCGCCGAAAACATGCATATGACCGACGGCCGCTTTTTCCCGGTGCCGATTCTGAACCTGGTCGAGTCCCTGGACGCTATCGAGGGCGCCGCGCGCATCGCGCTGCGTGACCCGAGCGTGGACGGCAAGCCGGTCATCGCGATTCAGCAGGTCGATGCCATCGAAAAGGTCAGCGATGAGCAAATGGAGGTGATGACCCGGGAAGTCTACCGCACGCTAGACCTCGAACATCCCGGGGTGGCGGCTTTCAACGGCCACGGCCGTTATGCCGTCAGCGGGCCGATCCAGGTGCTGAACTTCAGCTATTTCGAAACCGACTTTCCCGACACTTTTCGCACCGCGGTGCAGATCCGCGATGAAATCGAACGGCGCGGCTGGCAGCGCGTGGTCGCGTTTCAGACCCGCAACCCGATGCACCTCGCCCACGAGGAGCTATGCCACATGGCGATGGATCGACTCCACTGCGATGGGCTGGTGATCCACATGCTGCTCGGCAAACTGAAGCCGGGCGATATTCCGGCCGACGTGCGCGATAACGCGATTCGCACGATGGTGAAGCTATACTTCCCGAAAAACAGCGCAATCGTCACCGGTTACGGGTTCGACATGCTCTACGCCGGTCCGCGTGAAGCGGTGCTGCATGCGTATTTCAGGCAGAACATGGGGGCGACCCATTTCATTATTGGCCGCGATCACGCCGGGGTCGGCGACTACTACGGCGCCTTCGACGCGCAAACCATCTTCGACGCCGAGGTTCCCGAGGACGCACTCGAAATCGAAATCTTCCGCGCCGATCACACCGCCTGGTCGAAGAAACTGAATCGCGTGGTGATGATGAACGAGGCGCCCGATCACACCAAGGATGATTTCGTGCTGCTATCGGGCACCAGGGTGCGCGAAATGCTGAGCCAGGGGATCGCT
>JAOTUD010000446.1 GCA_029864065.1 Gammaproteobacteria bacterium
GGCGCTTACTGATTTGCAGCACTTTTGGCGATGGCGTTTACCGCAGCCTCGATGACGGGCAAAGCTGGGCCCGCGCCAACAGCGGGCTGAGTTCACTGAGGATCATGACGGTGGAAATGGCGGTTGGCCCGGGCGGCGTCACCATCGTCTGGATTACCACCATCGAGGGCGCACTTTATTCCTCCACCGACCTGGGTCAGACCTGGTTGCAGGTGGCAACCCCATTTGGCGTATTGGCGGTCGCAGCGTCGGCTGACTACGCCACCGATTCCATCGTGATCCTGGGAGCGGACGATGGCCGTAGCGCAGAAAGCCTGGACGGCGGTATTGCGAGCGCTAGCAGCTGGACGCTGCTCGGCACCATAGCGCCCGGGGAAAGAGTCAACAAGCTGGTGGTACCAGCGGGTTTCAAGAATTCCGGCACCCTGTTCGCGGGCACTACTGGCGGATTGTATCGCAGCACCGACAGCGGGGCCAGTTACCAGATCATCGATGCCGTTCCGGCCGAGCATGTGCAGGCTATTATTGCCTCCCCGGACTACGGCAATGATTCGACGGTGTTTGCCGCGAGTGCCAACCTTGGCGTCTTCAAATCCACCGACAGCGGCAACAACTGGACGCAGTTTCCAACCGGGATACCGCCGTCTAACCAGTCGGCGGTGCAGCATTTCACATTTGCCATATCGAGCCATTACGCAACCGATCAAACCGTGCTGTTGGGCACTTTTAGCGGGCTTGCGATCTCCTCCGATGGCGGTGAATCCTGGATCGAATCCGATACCCGGCCACCGAGCCTGACCATGGGTATCGCGATATCACCCGAGGTTGCCAGCGACAGCACGCTGTTCGCGCCCGCCTATACCAGCGGCGGCTATTTTTCGAACTCGCTCGGCGACAACTGGACGTCTGCCAACATGGGGCTGGGGAACTTCACTATTTACGATGCCCAGTTCATCAAACCCAGCGGAAGCGCGAACCCGGTGCTCTACGCGGTGCAGCAATCGCTGGTGCTGCGTTCCTTCGACGTCGGTCGGAGCTGGGAATTCCTGTCCAGCGACCCCCTGCCTGGGCGCCGCGTATTTCCATCCAAGCTGGTGCTGTCGCCCGATTTTGAACAGGATTCGACCATGTTCATGGGCTCGCGTGCCGACGGAATTTTACGTTCCACAGACGGCGGACTCAACTGGCAGCAGGTGCATGCGACTCCCGGCGCATCGATTTCGGCGCTGGCCGTTTCGCCGAAATTTGCTACCGATCAGAGCGTGTTCATGGCAACAACCCTTGCCGATATCCAGCGCAGCACCGATGGCGGAAGCACCTGGAACTCGATCAGGCCGAACCTGCCGGTAACCGAGAGCCCCTACTACCTGGCGCTATCCCCGGCATTTGCAACCGACCGCCTGGTGCTGCTCGGCACCCCGCAGGGCCTCTACCGCTCCGCGGATGCGGGCGACAGTTGGCACGCCGTGGTCGGTCCCCAGGTAGGCAGTGGCGTGATACAGGCGATTGCCGTCTCGCCAAGCTTTGCCAGCGATGCCACGGCCCTGGTAACGGTGCGCGGTCAGGGGTTGTTTCGCAGCATGGATGGCGGCAATAACTGGCAACAGATTGCACCCCTGCTGGTGAGCAACACGATCCAGTTTGGCGAGATCCGGTTTTCTCCCAATTACGCAATAGATCAAACCCTGTTCGGGATCAGCCACAATCGCATCCTGCGTTCGAGCGATCGCGGCGACAGTTGGCAAGACGCGTCGCTGGACGTAGTCCGCCACGAAGATGCCCGCCAGTCGGTTCAGTTCTCCGGTACCTGGTACAGTATCCCGATATCGGTTTTCAGCGCCGCCACCGTAAATGTTGCAATAGATAGCGGCAGCGAAGCCAAAATAAATTTTTTCGGAACCGGCGTCGACTGGATCGGGCTCCTCGGCCCTTCGTCCGGTTACGCCGAGGTTTATCTCGATGGCGCGCTGGTGGAGACCGTCGACCAGTTCAGGCCGGCAACGACAATCAACGCGTCGGTGTTCTCCATCCAGGATTTACCCCCGGGGTCACATGAGCTGAGAATTGTCGCTACCGGCGCCCAGGACCCTTTCGCCTTCGGCAATACCACGCTGGTCGACGCGATCGAGGTCACGCGGGCGAGCGATCTCGATGCGGACAGCATTCCGGACCTGGCAGATAATTGCCCGCTAATTATGAATACCGCGCAAACCGACGGCGACAGTGACGGACATGGTGACGCCTGCGATAACTGCCGGGGCCAGGCCAATACTCAGCAAATCGATTTCGATAACGACGGGTACGGCAACGCCTGCGACGCGGACTACGACAACGACGGCTTCGTCGGCGAAAGCGATGCACTGCGAATTCAGGCGGCGCGTTTTACCTTCGACCCGCTCGTCGATCTCACCGAGGATAGCTACGTGGATATCCCCGACCTGATTCGGTTCATGGAGCTATACCTGCAACCGGTCGCTCCCTGAATAGAGCGCGTCTGGCGAGCCCGGGTTGAGGGACCCGGGCCCGGTTTAGCAGGGTTTATCGCAACGAGCTTGGCCAACCCCACCATAGCGGCATGCGATAAGCCCGAAATACGCTGTAATTTCTGACCTCCAGCCCGGTCGGACCAATCGAGGGTTCGTAATAGGGATTCCAGAATTCCCAGACAATTTCTCCATTTGGCGCAATCTCGAACAGCCTGCCCTTGGTGCCCTCGGTAATCATCGTATTGCCGTTTTCAAGACGCTGCGCACCGCTGATGATGGGACTGAAAAAATCCCATTGCGGGAATCCCGAAAACGTCGCGTTGTAACTCCATACGACCTGGTTGGTCATGGGATCGATTTCGACAACCTGCGAGAAGGGTCTCGAAACTGGCGGGAAACCCGCTCGTAATCCATTGTCGAAGGCCATGATATTACCCGCTCCCGGCCGTCCGCCCGCTATCATGTAGGCATCGTGCTGACCGATGGTGACGGAGTTTTCCGGGCCAATCTTCCAGACGATATCGCCAGTCTGCCGATCGATGACGACGATGGTGTTGAGCTGGCGGTAACTGATCATGATGTTGCCCGGGGTGAAGGCCGGATGGGAATGGGTGTTAGCCGGGATAATGCTGAGGCTGTTCGCGTGTCCCCAGTCGCCGCCCATATCGGAAATCATCTGCTTGGCCTCGTCACTGAAACCAAACTGGTCAAAGTGCTCGAAGGTATACCATTCCCAGACGATATTGCCTTCCCAGTCGAGTTCCATCAGGCAATCGTCGACCAACGTATTCGGGGAAATCGCAGGCTCGTCAACCAGGGCTGCACATAGTACCAAAGTGTTACCATTAGGGAGCCTGTGCATATCGTGATGGATGGCCGCGAACTGTGCGCGCGAGAGCACGAAATCGCCCCACTCGAAAAACCGGTCGCCTTCGACGTCGAACTGCACTAGATGATTCGGAAGCCGAAACGCGTAA
>JAOTUD010000447.1 GCA_029864065.1 Gammaproteobacteria bacterium
CAGGGTTTTCTGCTGACGGCGGTTCAAGCCTTTGATCGGCTTGGGTTTTATCCCCAGCTCCTTGATTTTGGGTGACGCGACCTTGTTATACGGGTGTTTGCCGCCGGCAAGCAGCTGGTAGGCGACGCAGGCAAGGCCATAAATATCATCCCGGGGATCCGGGTTCATGCCGGCGAACATTTCCGGGGTCGCGTAGGCCGGCGTCACCGCGCTCAGCTTGGCCGGATCGAACATCGTCGCCTCTCTCTCCTCGTCGGTTTGCGTGCTGGCGCGTGCGATGCCGAAATCGAGCAGCTTGACGTGGCCATCGTTCAACAGGAAGCAGTTACCGGGCTTGAAGTCGGAATGAATCAACATCTTTTCATGGGCATAGGCAAGTCCGCTGCAAAGTTCCTCGATGATGTGTAACGCGTGGTCGAGCTTGAGCGGTTTCTTGGCGATTTCCTTGATCAACTGGTTCAGCGGTTTACCCTGTAAAAATTCCATGGTCATGAAAACGGTATTGCCGTCGCGGTCGAAGTCGTAAACCGTAGCGATGTTGGGGTGGGCGAGGCGCTGTGCCTTGCTGGCTTCGCGCTGCAGCGCGATGAACGAGCCCGAGTACTTCTTGAATGCGTCGGTCAGTACCTTGATCGCAACATAGGGATCCCTGTCCTGGGCTTCTACCTTGAGCAAGTCCTTGGCCTTGAACACGATGCCCATGCCGCCCTGGCCGAGTTTTTCCAGCAGTACGAAACGATCTTTCAGCGTCACCCCGGGACCGAGGTTTTCGTAACGGCTGGCCTTGTCCGGTTTTTCGACGATATGAGGATCAATCGGTGAAACCTCACCGTCGCCGCCGGTCGAAATCTCGGATATTTCAAAGTCGTCGCCGCCTTTATTGATGCTTACGATAACGGTCTTGTCGCCGGCATCCTCGCTCTCGGTGCCGGACTCGAGGTCCGACAGGTCGGTCAGGTGCATGGTCCTGTCGTCGCCGAAATAGGAGATATCGGTCTCCTGGCTATTCTTCAGCGTCGACTGGATGTTAACCTTTGAAATGACTTGCGACAGCTGCGTAAAACCGTCGGAATCGATGCGCTCTTTGCTGTATAAAGACTGCAGGTAGCTTTGCGCATCCACGTGTCCGCTCGGCATCGCATCGAAGATGCTTGCCAGCCCCTGTTCCAGGTCGTTGATATTCAACGCCCCTTCGATATAGTCGTTGATCAGCGATTCGCAGACTTCAGACATCGGCTTCCTTAATTGCAGACTTTCATGGTGATTATGGAAGTATTGTCGGTACCGCCCGCCTCCAGCGATGAAGCGAGCAGGGCCTCCGAGAGTTTGGTCATATCCTCGACGTGGGTCTCGATGATCGGAATCAGTTTCTCTTCTTCCAGGTCCTTATATAGACCATCGGAACAGATAATGTAAACATCGCCATCCTGCATTTCGAAATAGTCGAAGTCCATGCATAAATTATCGTCTATCCCCACCGCCTTGAGAACCACGTTGGCGGCGGGATGTTCCTCGGCGTCCCGGGCCTCTATCTTCCCCATCCTGACCAGTTCCTCCACGTAACTGTGATCTTCCGTCAGGCGTTGCAGCTCGGAATCCCTGAAGCGGTAGAGACGACTGTCGCCGGCCCAGAAGGTGAACAGCAAATTATGCCAGACATAAACACAGACCACGGTGCTGCCGATGGTTGCGTTGCGGCCCAGTTTATAGGATTTTTTGCGGATGATTGAATTCGAATTCAGAATATTTTCTTCGAGCAATAAAATACTGTCGTCCAGCGAGGCATGCTGCCTGAACAGGCTGAGATTATTGGTTATCGTCTGGCTCGCGAAATCGCCGGCATGGTGACCACCCATACCGTCAGCAACGATCCAGACGTTTTCATCATCATGCACCAGTATCGAATCTTCATTCTTGGTTCTGACGTGGCCGGTATCGGTGACGCCGTGGCTGGAAATTTGAAAGCTGATTGAGGATGGTTGATCGTTATTTGCGGTATAGCTTGACAACGCAACTCCTGATTCGTGACAAGAATTATTCTGGCATTGGTAATTATAATAGTAAATTTATACCAAATTGATATGTTTTACGTGAAGAACTCCGCATAACACGATGAAAATTTTAATCAAGTGCATCAAGCTAATTGCTCTATAATCGGGTCACATGATCGAATTCAACGGGGAATCATATGAATAAATATATAGGGCTCGTGTCATGCTTGCTGTTATTCAGCGCAAATGTCAATGCACTCGATTTGGGCGTAGGCCTAAAGGCCGGTACCCTGGGGCTGGGTGTGGATGTCAGCGTGGCGCTGACGAAAACGATCAATGCTCGTATCGCATTGACCAGTGTCGAAATCGACAGCCAGAACGAAACGGTTACCGTCGGCGATGCTGGTTCGGAGGGTGACATCGACGCGGTACTCGATGCCGATTATGGCGCCAACGCGCTGCTCGTCGACTGGTATGTTTTTAACGGGACCTTCCACGTGACCGCGGGCATGGTCAAAAATAACGGCAAGGCTGACTTCAGGGGCACTCTGTTGAGCAATGTGGTCATCGATGGCGATCCCTTGTCGCCCTCCGACCTGGTAGGGGGCAGCGTCGGCGGCCAGTTCAGTTTAGGTGATTCCTACCAGCCTTATCTCGGTGTCGGCTGGGGCAGAAAAGCCTCCAGCGACCCGGGATTAGCGTTCTCCGTCGAAATCGGCGTGGCCCTGCTGGACCCCGATGCGCAATTGCGGGCGACCCTTGATCCGGGGAGCATCAACTATGCGAACCAGCCGGAACTGCAACAGACGCTGGATAACGCGGAAGCGGATGTAGAAGCGGACCTGGACGAGTTCGAGCTTTTCCCGGTACTGTCGTTTGGGGTCAATTATGCCTTCTGATCGGGTCCAGATTTGATATCATGCAAAGCAGCCGAATAATGGCTGCTTTTTTTTGGGGATAATCGAATGACGCGAATGGTGAATTGCGTGGTGCTGGGAGAAGAGGCGCCCGGGCTGGACCGGGTTCCGTATCCCGGCGAACTCGGGCAGCGTATCTATGAAAATGTCTCGGCCGAGGGCTGGCGGCTATGGATCGAGCGCCAGACCATGATTATCAACGAAAACGGGTTGTCGACTATCGATCCCGCGAGCCTCGCCGTGCTCGAACAGCATATGGTTGGTTTTATCTTCAAGGAAGGGGATCTCGGCCAGCAACCGGAGGGATTTCGTCCTCCCGGTGCCAAGAAGTAGTTAGCCCGCCAGTTTTCCAAGGTCCCATTTGGGCTGGGTGACGAAACGCAGCTTTGCGTACGCTGTTTTCAGCGCGCCATAAGTCTTTTCGAAGTCCGGCCCCTGCGCAAAAATAAAACCGAGATAGCTCGCACCCTCGGGTAGCGGAACCAGTTCGTAACCGGGGTTGATATGGATTTCGATATCTTCGCCGAATTCGGTCCGCATCG
>JAOTUD010000448.1 GCA_029864065.1 Gammaproteobacteria bacterium
AACTTACCACGACAATCCTCCATCGTCCCTGACGATGGAGGTCTTTTTATTGGTAGCAAGAAAACGTATAAAGGTAGACGCGACATTCCGGGGAGACCGTGACTATGTTTAAAGTTGTTCTAGGCATGATCCTGCTGCTGGAAACACTGGCATTTGTTGTGCATGCCGGCCAGTTATCTGACAGCGACATTGCCATACGTGTCGACGATTTAACCATCGACGCGAACGAATTCGAAGCAATTTTCAGGTCCGCGGTCAGGCAGAAGTACTATCACGGCCGCGTACCCGAAGCGGAGCTGCGACAGTTCAAGCAGCAGGTGGCGCTGGATATCGTGACCCAGGTGCTCGTGCACCGGGAAGCCCGGCGCCAGGGCCTGCAACCCGACCGCGAAACCATCGCCAGCGAAGTCGAGGCATACGACGCGAAATACAGTAACAGCCCGGAATGGCAGGCGCAGCGGGAAAAGATTATGCCGCAGCTGGCGCTGCGCATGGAAAGACAAGACCTGCTAGAACAGATGGAGGCGCAAATCAGGCAGCTGCCGGAACCGACCGGCGAGCAGGTTATCGCCTTCTACGATAGCAATCCGGACAAGTTTACCGAGCCCAGGCGATCTTGGGGCTCGGTGATCCTGCTGCCGGTGCCGCCATCGGCCGGCGAGGCAGCCTGGTTCGAAACCGAGACCCGGGCGCGACAGCTCAAGTTCCGCATCGAAAACGGTGAAGACTTCGCGACCCTGGCGCAACAGCACTCCGGCCATCCCAGCGCCGTTGACGGCGGCGATCTTGGGTTCCTGCACCAGGGAGTCCTGGAGCAAAGCGTGCAGCAGCGGGTCGACGCGCTCGAGATCGACGAAATCAGCGACCCGATACGGGTACTGGAGGGCATTCTGCTGTTCCGTCTGAACGGCGTTCAGCCACCGCAGCTCAAGCCATTCGCGGATGTGCAACAACGCGCCGCGGGATTGCTGTATCGAGATATGCAGGACCAGGCCTGGGAAAACTACCTCCGTGAACTGAAGGCCTCGGCAGATATTTATGTAAACGAAAACCTTTATGTCCAAAGTAACCATGAGTGAATGTGTATTCTTTTCAACTCCCAAGGCGGCTGGTATTGATACTGGCCTCGACGGCAATGCTTGCATCCAACGTCCATGCCGCAGGGCATATTAATTCCAGCCCGGTGCGAACCTGGGGGGATATTAGTACGACCTACCGGACGCGGGATTACGTTGCGCTCGACAGTGAGGCGTCGAACTGGCTGAACACCGCCAGCATAAACGCGAGCAGCTATATCTGGCGGCCCTGGTTTGCGACTGCGCAGGGTGGCCTGACCCTGTCGCTCGATGAGTCGGATTTCAGCGACCAGCCATCGCGAAAGAGTCAGTACGTCACTGGCAGTGCCGGTCTCAACCTGTTTCCGAGCAGCCGCTTTCCGTCGCAGGTATACTACCGCCAGTCGCGCAACGAGCTTGACGATGACATGTTGAACCGGGACATAGAAACTACTGAATTTAAACTCAGGCAGCGCTATCGCACCGTGGACAACGCGCATCGTTTGCGGGCCGAGTACATCAACAATACGCGGGAAGATCCGGCCGCCAGCGATATCGAGGCTAATCGACTGCTGTTTTCGAGCAATAGCCAGATCGAGAACAATTCCCTGGGCACCGATTTTCAGCTGGATACTATCGAGGACAGATTTCAGAACGAGAAAACAGACAGCTTCGCCGTAACCGGGCGCCATTCCTATAACAACGACAAAGGTTTTTCCATCAGTAACCTGGTATCTACCGCAGAGGTAGAAAACGATTTTATTCGCTCCGTGACCGATATCGAAACCGCGGAATTTTCCAGCCTCTTGTTCTGGCGGCCCAGCACCGAAAAAAAGCTCAGTGTAACCGGAAACCTCCGACTATCGGATCAGTTGCTGCAACGAACGGACGATCTGAGCACACCCAACGATGAATCGATGCGAATGGATAATGCGACCGCCAACCTGAACCAGGGGTTGCTTTACCAGCACTCCAATAACCTGTTGATTCGGGAATCGATTAACGCCAATCAAAGAGAATCCCGGAATAATACTACACAGGTTTTGTCTGAGTCTGTCGGCTTCTCCTACACTGCGAACACTATAGACACCAGTGTCGGCAATTACGGGCGGAACTTCGGCTCCAGCTATGTTTACGAGCATGGCGATATCGAAACCAACAATATCCTGAATAACCGCTTCAGCCATTCGCTCGCTAATAGTTATCAGCTCGAAGAGCAGCGCCAACTCCGAACGGTTTTTACCCAGTCGTTCGGTTACATTGCTCGCTCCAGGGGTTTCGATCGGGAAAGCATCGACCATAGCTTTTCGGCTACCTGGTCGCAGTCCAGCAGCGTCGACCAGGCGGTGGTGAGTTTGCAGCTCCTTGATGCGCGCGCCAAGGAGGGTGATGACGAGTTGTTCCAGCTGGCCAACCTGCAGTTCAACGGGCTGCTGCGCTTCGACCGCTTCACCCAACTTTCCGGGAACGCGACCTTGCAGTGGACGCGGCGTAAGGATGGCGATGACGAGTCTACGAGTACCGTAACCAACGGCCGGCTCGAGTACAGTCGTTCCAGGCTGTTCGATGTCCCGCGGCTGATATTCGGCTCGAGGTTGATGCTGAGCCAGAAGAAATCCGAAACCGAGAAACGGGTCGGCGAAGTGATCGATGACGAGGATTATGACGAATCCTGGGAAAACTCGCTGGATTACCTGATCGGAAGACTCAAAGCCAGGGTTAATCTCGATTTCGTCAAGGTAGACGGCGACTACGATCGAATTTTCAAAATTCAGCTCACCCGCTCTTTCGGTGACCTGTAAATCCACAGGAGACACAAGTGTCGGCAATCTTAAAATTTATACTGCTAACGTTTAGCCTGGCTCTGGTCGCCGTGCCGTTACTGTCGAAGGCGGAATATGGCGATGTACTGATCAACAATTACTCGGAAGACGCGGGTATGCGCCCGGTGGTTTTCCCGCACTGGTTTCACCGGATCAGGTTCAGATGCAAGGTTTGCCACGCTGACCTCGGCTTCAAGATGCAGGCTGGCGGCAATGAGATCAACATGCTGAAAATCATCGACGGTGAATATTGCGGCGCCTGTCATAACGGCGAGGTTGCCTGGTCGGTAGAGACTTGTGACCTGTGCCACTCGGGCATGCCGGGTATGTCGACCCAGGTGCATCAAAGTACGGCCTCTAAACTACTGTCCGGCGCGAACAAGAAAAAGCAGGGGAGTCAACAATGATGGCGAGACGATTCAGGCTTAATCAGTGTTCCGGCAAACGGATTACACGGTTATCGATTATGGGCCTCCTGCTGCTGGCGGGCGCGGTTAGCGCCGCCGAAATCCGCACGGGCGAAGAGGTCTACAACGCCTCCTGCGCCGGCTGTCACGCGAGCGGCGTGT
>JAOTUD010000449.1 GCA_029864065.1 Gammaproteobacteria bacterium
ATCCGTGGGTGAACTCGAGATCGAGCTGCATACCGCCAGGGTCAGCGGCGATGAAACGGTTTACGTGTTCGATGATCCGGCTGGCGGCCTGTCCGAAGTGATCGAACGGAAGCGAAACTCCGTCAGAGGTATGGCCCAAAGCTATCTGCTCAGCTGGACGCCGAGCGCACTCGACGACTGGACCCTGATTGTGGGCGGCGCGACAGGTTCGGGCGACAGTGACCCCGACGACGGGCGGGTCAGGTCATTTCGGCAATCCGGGCTGCAGGGCGATTCCGAATCCTTCGGTGAGCTGTATCAACCGGAACTCTCCAACCTGGTCGTCGACCTGATCGGTATCGAGTGGGAAATGAGTGCAGGCGTGGAAATTGCGTTGCTTAGGTACGACTACGAACAGCGCAAACTCGCCGATGAAATGCGTGACGTCAGCATTGATCTGGATCTGACGGGCGCAAGCCGCGACCTTGGACGGGAAATCGATCTGATTTTGACCATCGAGTCGCGCAGGGGGCTGGATCTCGTCCTGACTGCGGCCGAATTTGATCCCGGTAATGCCTACGGCGGCTTCGCGGGAACCACCAGCAACTTTATCAGTATCGAACTGGTTTACGAATTTTAAGCCGACGCGTCAACGTCTAGCGATGTATCGCCGGTTGCAGGCCGGATATCGTCACCTGGAAAATCTGTTGACTATCCAGGTTGAGCCGCACGTCCAGATGCATAATCTTTGCCAGAGCGTCAATCAGCGTCAGCCCGAGGCCCGAATGGTCGCTGTTGCCATGCGCCTTCTGTTTGCGCCAGAAGCGGTCTTTCATGTGCACGATATCTTCGGGCTTCAGGTCGATAGACGCGTTTTTCACCTCGAGTACGACACTGTCGTTACGGATTTCCGCAGCGATATGAATCTCGGACTCCTTCGGGCTGTAACTGACAGCGTTGATAAAAAGGTTACTCAATATCATGCCCAGCTTGTCGCGGTCGGTATTGACCACCAGGCCTTGCGGGATGCTTTTAACCAGCGACTTGTCCGAAGCTTCGCCGTTGACCGCGTGCTGCCAGATTTCATCGCAGTAGCGGGACAATTCGATATCTTCCGGATCGCTGCGCAGCAGGCCGGCCTCGGAGCGAGTCAGCTCGAGCAGGGTAATGACGACCTTCTCCATTTGCCCCGAGATTTCGCCGACATCGTTGAAAAAGGCATCGACCTGCGCATCGTCGGCGGGCAGCATGCGCCCGACCTCGGCCAGCGTCTTCAACTCGGAAAGCGGGGTGCGCAATTCGTGTGCGACGTTCGCTGAAAAACGTTTTTCACGCTCGAACGCGGATTGCAGCCGTTCGAGCAGATGGTTCAATTGTTTTTCGATAGGCGCGATTTCGCTACTCTGGGCGCCCTCATGGGTCAGGCGGGCCTCGAGGTTCGACTCGTCGATTTCGCCGACCTGCTTGGCGAGGCTGGACAGGGGCGATAGGCCGCTGCCGACGAGGCGCCAGATCAGTAATGCCGATAACAGCAACACGGCGATTATCACGCCGAAAATGGTCGTGGCGATGGCGAACAGCGTGGCATCGAGCGTATCGCGTTCGCGCGCGTAGACCAGCGTGATCGGTTCGGCCGACGGCATCTCGCCCCGGTCCGTTGCCGCCGCATCGTCTTCATCGTCCTCGGTTTCGACCCGCGGCATGAACACGATTTCGATCAAGCGGCCGGCGCGTCCGTCCGGTAACTGTAAATCAGCAAACTGGTGTTGCCCGGTTGAGGTGCCGATCATCGGCAGATCGCTCTCGTCCAGTGATGGCGACTTGATCAGTAGTTCGCCGTCTTTATCCCAGACCTGGTAGTACTGCGGCGCGTCGCCCGCCTTGAATTCGAACATGACGTCTTCTTCGGCAAAGTCGAACTCGAGGCCTTCCTCGTCGAGTTCGGTCAGCGATATCAGCGCGCTGGCCTTGTCGAATAGCGCGGTATCGAAAACTTCCTCGACGTGCGCGCTGACCCGGACAAAGAGGAAAACCGCGGCCAGCGACAGCAGCAGCACCATGCTGGCGATAATCGTGTAGTTGAGCCGGTTACGAATCGAATACATCTGCTCTTACTCGATCAGGTAGCCGAAGCCGCGCCGGGTCTTGATCAGTTTCGACGCGCCGGCACGCTGCAACTGCTTGCGCAGCGCGCTGATGTGAGCCTCGACCGCGTTGCGGGTCACGTAGCTGTTGGCATCGTAAATCTGGTCGATGAGCTGGTCGTGCGAAAACACGCGTCCGCGACGATGCGCGAGGAATTCGAGTATTCGATACTCGTGCGGCGTCAACGCGATCGGCGTGCCGGCGAAACTGACCTGGCGCGCCACCGAGTCGATCGTGATCCCGTTGATTTCGCAGGTGGGATTCTTGACCCCGGTACGCCGCCGGTTGAGCGCGCGCAGGCGCGACACCAGTTCGTCGAAGGAAAAGGGCTTGACCAGGTAATCGTCGGCGCCGAGATCGAGGCCGCGGACGCGATCCTCGGTCTGGTCGTTGGCGGACAGGATCAGCACGTGGCAGTCGTTGCCTTCACCGCGCAATTTTGCGAGCACGCTGAGGCCATCGACCTTCGGCATCATCAGGTCCAGGATAATGGCCTCGTATTGATTGACCGCGATATAACCAAGCGCCTCCGCGCCATCGTAAGCCTGATCCACGGTAAATCCGTGTTTCTGCAGGCCAGTCGCGAGCGAACGCTGTAACCGCTCGGAATCTTCAACCAGTAATAATTTCATCATCTGTTCCAGGTTCGTGCCAATTATATATCCTGCCGGCGGCGTTATAAATCGCGCCCCCGTTCAGCAATCCCCCGATACTAACTGGAGCCTAGTCGAGCTTTCTGAAAATTCGCTGAAGATTCTGATATTTATGCGCTGTTTCGGTAAGACTGGTCAGGTTGCGGCATTGCTGCTACCGGCAGAACAACCAGTTGTGCAATTTCGACATGGTCCGGTTGCGCGATCGCGAAGCAGACGGTTTCGGCGACGTCTTCGGGCCGCAGGCAGGCGTCGAAGCTATCGTAAAAGGCCTGCGCCTCTGCGGCATCGCCGAGCCGCTGCCCGGCGAAACCGCTGCGCACCAGGCCCGGCATGATTTCGGTTACGCGGATGCCCTTGCCGGCATAATCCAGCCGCAGGGTTTCGCTGAGGCCGTGCACCGCGTACTTGCTGGCAACGTAGGCGCTGCCGCTGGCGTAGGGTTTCAGGCCTGCGATCGAACCCAGGTTTATGATATGGCCACGACCCCGTTGCAGCATCCCGCCGACGAGCACGTGCGTCATGCGAATCATGCCCTGTACATTGGTTTCGATGATGTCGCACCATTGCCCGGCGCTGCCTTCATCGAAACGACGGCGACCACCGGTATCGTGGCCGGCGTTGTTGATCAGGATGTCGATCTGGTCGAAGCCCGCGG
>JAOTUD010000450.1 GCA_029864065.1 Gammaproteobacteria bacterium
GATAGATTCGCTGTTGCCGATCCGCACCATCGCGCATCGTTTCGGCGGCAGTCACGCGCAGCGCGACATCCTGACGCAGACGCTGACCGAATCCGCGTTGCGCGGCGGCAACCTGAAACTCGCCAATAACCTGGTCAGCGAACGCAAGCTGCACAAGACGTTCAGCCCGCTCTGCCAGCGTTTTGCGGCGCGACTATCGGCATAATCGAACAAAGGCCTCGTTGTCGAAATGTTCTAGAATAGCCTCGACGTCGGCCGCTGGAGAACGATCGCAATGCAGCGGCGCTATGATCGGCTCGAAGTATTCGACCACCGCCAGCACGCCATCTCCCGGGCGCTGATCGCGCATACGCACCGCGCTAATACCGGCCAGTAGCTCGTAGGCCAGCAGCGCCCGGCACAGCCGCGCCATGTCGTCGAGCCGCTCGATCGCAGGAACCGCCATCGACATGTAGTCTTCCTGCCCGTCCGAGGTTTCGCCGGTCAGCAACGACACCGGTTGCGCCAGCACGCGCAGCCGCGCCGATAAATCCACGCTCGCTTTTTGCGTTGCCACAAGGCCCGCATCGACACCCGGGCGTGCCGCGAGCTGCGCGTTGAGTCCGGTATTATCCGCGTTCAGCAAGCGATGCAGGCGGCGCTCGCTGAGGCTGCCGATATGGGCCAAAGCGAGCGCGACCTGCTCGACCTGGTTGACCAGGTGCTGGTTGTGAAAACTGCCGACCGAGAGCAGCCGTTCGCCATCCATAATCGGGTTATCGCTGCAGTCGAGCAGGCAATGTTCGATCTTTTCGCACAGCCGCGAAAGCGCATCATGCATCGCCGCATGCACCTGCGGGGTGACCCGGCAGGATACCGGCGCCTGCAAGCTGTGCGCGCCGATCTGGCTGTGATTCAGGTGCTTGCGCATAACGTCGACGGTCCTCGTCATACCGGGCTCGCTGCTGACGCGCGCCACCACCGGATCCAGCGCGTCCTTCGGCGCGGCCATCCCTTCGAGCGAAACTGCGGCGACCAGGTTCGCCAGGCCAAGCAACGCCTCGAGCCGATAAAAGCCGAGCAGCGCGAGCGCCGGCGCCGCGCAAACCCCGTTGAGCAGGGCCAGCCCCTCGCGGCCGGCGAGTTCGAAAGGCTCCACTCCGCGTGTCTTTAACGCCTCCGCCGCCGGCTGTCGCTCACCGTCGGGGCCGTAGACGAAACCTTCTCCGATCAGGGACTGAAAAGCGTGGCAGTTGGCGATCGTATCGGCGGCCATGCCGTGACCCAGCGCCGGCACCCAGGGTGTGAAATCATCGTTCAACCGATCGACCAGGAAACGGCACAGGTCGGCGCGCACGCCCGACCGGCCGGAAAGGAAATTAACCAGGCGAAACATCATCATCGCGCGCGCCACCGGTCCCGGGAAGGGCGCGCCAATCGCGACCGCCCGCGCGCGCAGCAGGTTGGCCTGCAACCCGGCACTGGCCGCGGCGTCGAGCTCGCTGGTCACCAGCTTGCCCAGCCCGGTGGTCACCCCGTAGCATGGAACACCGCGCTTGATCAGATCGACGAAACGCGCGTGCGCGGCGTCGACCGCGACCAGCAATCCCGCGTCGACCCGCATCGTTTCGCGCTGAAAGGCGACGCGATAGAGATTGATCCAGTTGAGATCCCCGGTCTGCGCGATGGTAATCATGCGTAGGGCAAGGTATGGCCGATACCGAGCCGGTCGGCCTTGTCGAGCAGCGCGCTGCCGAGCGCGATATCCGAGGTCGACAGCCCGCGATGCCAGAACAGTATGGTTTCGTCGTCACGCTTACGCCGCGCGACCCGATCGGCGCAGATTTCACCGAGCTCGCCGTGGATAGAAGCGCGCGTGACGCGGCCGCTATCGACATGGCGCCGCAGGCAACCGAAGGGCCCGATCAGGCATTGACCCCAGTCGTCGACGACGATCTTGTCCATGATGTCGATGATATCGTCCTCCACCGCGCTCATGGTGCCGTACGGAATCACCAGCGCGCCGGGTTTGATCCACGCGGTTTTGAACTTCGGCTGCGGTTCGGCCAGGCGCGAGGCCTCGACCAGGATATCGGCACCCTCCAGGCAACTCTGCCAGTCTTCGGTGACGACAATCGGTTTGCCGAGGTCGGCTTCGAGTTTCTCGGCAAACGCGGTACGGCTCTCGGGACGGCGAGAATGTACCCGGATTTCCTCGAAATCGAACAGGCGATCGAGCAGCCTGACATTCCAGTAGGCGGTGCCGCGCGCACCGATGTGCCCGAGCACGCGGGGCACGGGTGGCGCGAGGTATTTGGCGCCGATTGCGGTGACCGCGCCGGTGCGCATTGCGGTTATCCCGGTGGCGTCGATCACCGCGCGCGGCTGGCCGGTGCTGCCGTCGAACAGGTTCAGCAGGCCGAACTCCGAAGGCAGCCCCTGGCGGTAATTGTCGTGGAAATCACCGACAACCTTGATGCCCGCAGTATTGGTGGGTGCAATGTATCCGCGCAACACGTTAAAATGCCCGCCGCTGGCTTTATCCGCGACCAGGTGCATGCGCGGCTCGATCACCGTGTCGCTCTCGCCCTGGGCGCGCAGGCTGGTCTCGATGGCGGAGAGAATTTCATGATCCGAAAGCGCCAGCGCGGCGACATCGTGCCCGCTCAGGTATCGGATTGATATCGGTTTCATTTTCACTACCCGGCCGTTACAGATGGAATTGCATGTTTGATTTGACCACGCATCAACGAAGTTATACAGACCCCTGTCACATTAAACCAGCCCTGGCATGCTGAACGAAATCCTGATCCTGCTGTTTTTATCGGTCGTCAGCGTCGCGGTCTTTCGACGCCTCGATGTCCCCGCGGTGCTGGGCTACCTGGTGGTCGGCCTGCTCGCCGGCGACCGCGCCTTCGGCCTGATTCACGACACGCACGCGATCGAGCAGATTGCCGAGATCGGCGTGGTTTTCCTGCTGTTCACGATCGGGCTCGAAGTCTCCATTCCACGACTGATCGCGATGCGCAACATCGTCCTCGGGATCGGCCTGATGCAGGTCGTGATATCGACACTGAGTACGTTGATCATCGGCATGCTGTTCGGGCTGTCCTGGCAGGCCGCGTTCGCGGTCGGCGGCGCGCTGGCGATGTCGTCAACCGCGATCGTGACCAAGTTATTGACCGAGCAATATGAACTGCACCTGCCCCACGGCAATATATCGCTCGGCGTGCTGTTGTTCCAGGATCTCGCGGTGGTGCCCTTCCTAGTGCTGATTCCGATTTTCGCCGAGCCGACGACGGGGTCGCTGCTGGTGCCGATCAGCCTCGCGCTGGCCAAGGGGGCGCTCGCCTTCACGGTAATCTTTTACGCCGGGCAGTACCTGGTGAGGCCCGCGGTGCGCCTGGTGGCCGAGACCCGTTCACATGAACTGTTT
>JAOTUD010000023.1 GCA_029864065.1 Gammaproteobacteria bacterium
TCATTCACGTGCACGTCGACGAGGCGCAGGTCATGTCCCTCAGCATTCCGGGACCGTGGCTGGAAGACCACCCGCTGACCGCCGCCGACCTGGAGCAGGAGGTCGAACTGCTCAGGACGGCCGGATACGAGCTCGGAATATCCAGGAGTTGAAGCCCGCGACCGCGATGACCACGTTGCTGCAGGCGGTTGCGGTCATGGCCGTCGGCAAGCTCCTGTTCGCGGCGCAGGACGTCATCATCAAGGAAATGAGCGGCGCCTACCCGATCCACGAAATCATGACGATACGCGGTGTAGTCGCCATCGCCCTGCTGCTGGTTGTGATCCACTTCAGCGTGAATCTTGCAACCCTTAAAATGCACCATCCCGGCTACCACGTGCTGCGCGGCCTGCTGATGTTCATCGCGTTCATGGCGTTTTATATCGGGCTCGCGGAAATTTCGCTGACCACCGCGACCGCGCTGTTCTTCACCGCACCCTTTTTCATTACGCTGCTGTCGATCCCGATGCTCGGCGAGCGCGTCGGCACGCGGCGCTTTCTGAGTATCGGCGCCGGATTCGTCGGCGTGCTGATCGTGCTGAGACCCGACACCGAACAATTCAGCCTGGTCGGCCTGCTGCCGATGGTCGCGGCCTTTTTCTACGCAATGTGCCAGGTACTGGTGCGCTACGCGCGCATGACGGCGCCGGCATCGATCATGTCGCTCTACGCCAGCATCTCGTTCGCGGTCATGGCGCCGCTGATGGGATGGATACTGTCGGGCGCCGATCCGCTGGCGGCCTCGACGCCGAGCGAAAAGACCCTGGCGCTGCCATGGTCGATGCCGGGATCCTTCGACCTGATGCTGCTCACCTTCACCGGCGTCACCAGCGCGCTCGGTTTCATGTTCATGAGCTATGCCTACAAGAATGCGCAGGCTTCGCGACTGGCGCCGTTCGAATACGTCATGATCGTCTGGGTAACGCTGCTGAGCTACCTGGTCTGGGGCGAGGTTCCGGACCTGCCCACGATCGCCGGCATCGTCCTCATCATCCTGTCCGGTATCTACGTGCTGCGCCGCGAAGAAGCCGCCGGCGAAAAACCGATCGCCTACACGGGCCTCACGCGACGCTGATCGGTATCCGGCTGCTTGCGATAGCTCAAAACGGCAAGCGTTAGCAGTGGAAAATGTCCGAGAGGGTGATTATGCTAGCTGCAGATATAGTAAAGTTCATTGGCAGATTCGAATCGAAGCACATTGAAAGCTGTTAAAGCGATCGTATTTACATGAAAACTGGGGGCAGATCACATTGAGTTCTAATATTAAAGAAAACTGTGCTCTGATCCCAGTTTCGTGGACGACCACGGCCAACAGCGGCTGCTCGTAATTATCAGATCATGGCGCTCATTTCATACTTAGTCTGTAAAACCTGGCCTGTCCTCTAATACCATCATGAGCAGCGAAAACATCATCCAGCTTTTCTGGCAGTTCGGGCTGGCCGGCGTCCTCGGGTTTCTCATCGGTCTGGAACGGGAAATGCGCAGCGAGCAGAACGTAACGCTCGGCATTCGCGATTTCGTGCTGTTTGCCTTACTGGGTGCGCTGAGCGCTTACCTTGCCGATTTCTTTGGGAGTCCCTGGCTGATCGTTGCCAGCCTGGCTGGCCTGCTGACCCTGATCCTGTCCAGTTTCTGGGCGGCTCGCGATCATGGCTCGGGCATCACCACCGAGACTGCAGCCGTTATCACGTTTTTTCTCGGGGCCCTGATCATGCAGGGTTCGAGCGAGATCGCGATTGCGCTTTCCATCGTCACCCTGGCCGTTCTGCTACCGAAACAGCAGATCAAACGCTTCCGCGCAAGCGTACAGAGGCACGAGATGCGCGCGGTGATTCTGTTCCTGACCATCACCTTTATCGTGCTGCCGGTGCTACCCAACCAATCCCTGGACAGTTATCTGGGATTTACGGTCGCGACGCTTACCGAGGTAGATACCGACCAGCGACAGCTGCGTATGAAACTGCTTCCCGACAGAGAGGTCGAGGCCGGTGAACTGCTCGACCTGATGACCAGCGAGCACGAAATAATAGGCCAGGCAGAAGTTAGCAGGGTGGAAGGCGGCGAGGTTTTCGCCGTTCTCAGGGGGAAACCTGGCGAGGACCTCAGGACAGGCATGCTGGTGCGTCAGCGGCTCGATATAGAATTCCTGCAAATCATGCTCTCGTCGCTCAAGCCCTACAGGATCTGGCTCATCGTGGTGCTGGTCTCCTTCATCAGCTTCGTCGGTTACGTGCTCATCAATAGCATTGGCAGCCAGGCGGGCATCGGGCTCACCGGTCTCATCGGCGGGCTGGTTTCAAGTACCGTGACAACATTGAGCTTCGCGCGGCGCAGCAAGGAAAGCCCGGACGCCAGCGGCCTGTTTGCGATGGCGGTGCTTCTTGCCAGCTCCGTTATGTTTCCGCGGCTGGTGCTGGAGATCGCGTTCGTTAACCAGGACCTCATGCGCAATATCATGGTCCCACTGGGGATTATGGGTCTCACCGGATTGTTGCTCGCCTTCTATCTGTATCGGAAATCCCGTGACCTGGCAACGGCAGGCGTAGTGGTGCGTTTCGACAACCCGTTCAGCTTGAAGTCGGCAATCAGTTTCGCCCTGGTATTCGCCACCATCCTGATGGCTACGCGGCTTGCGACCTTTTACCTCGGCGGCGAATGGCTCCCGCTGGTGGCCATCGTCAGCGGCCTGACCGATGCCGATGCCATTGCCTTCTCGCTGAGCAGCCTGGAGCATGCCGGCCTGGTATCGCTCGACTGGGCCAGCTTCAACCTGGTGCTTGGAGCGCTTTCGAATACCTTCATGAAGCTATTGCTGATTTTTAGCCTGGGTCACCGTGCTCTTTTCAAACACCTGATGCTGTCTTTTCTTTGTATTGGCGCCGTTGGACTGGTCACGATGTTTCTTTATTACGACCTCGCACCTTAGCGATGAAGCCTGCGCTCAATTGCGAGGCAGTCAGTTCAACCCGGCTCGAGAGCCTTTGCCGCTGCCTTGAATAGACAATTCGCCCTGATGTCGAGCGCCTGCTTCTTCAATGGCTGCGGGGTGGAGAAGGCCAACCAAAGCCAGCTTCGGTCGTTCTCGTAAGCCCATTGTTTCCTGGTGGGAGCCAGCTTCCTCCACCGCAGTCGCTGAAAAGCGAAGAATCTGCCCGTTCTTTCGACCGCGGGAATGGTTCAGCCTGTCCCTTATTCATTTCAGCATCGGCCAGTAACGGACGTCCGATTTTAATGACACTTACATAAGGGAGTCATCCCCGCTAAAGCGGGGATCTCATGGTTGCTCGAATGCGTTTTTGGCAAGATTCCCGCTTGCGCGGGAATGACTTCTGACTCTTAAGTAAGTGCCATCCATGCCTGATCCTGAAAAATTTTCTCCCTATTTAACGTCAATGATCTGATTGAATTAGCATACCGATTTTTAAAGTGACCTGATAATGCGCGACCTCGCCGTTCACAATATGACCGCGCGTATCGACCACCTCGAACCACTCGAGATTGTGCAGGGTTTTGTTGCATTCGGCGAGAGCATTCTTGATCGCATCTTCGATGCTTTTCGGTGAGGACCCTATGATTTCGATTTTTTTATAAGTGTGACTGTCCGACATGTCCTTTTCCGTATAATTTATAAATTTCTAATATATCAAACGGGTTTATTGCTGCCTTGACCCTCGTCAAGGCAAGCTATCAAACAGACCTGGCCCTTTTATCTGACATAAGGTTCAAGTTTTTATCGCTACTTCTCTTGCTCCAATTGCTTGTTTTCTTTCCATTTTTGAAAACACTCCAGGCCACAAAAATGGACTACGTAGTCCACTGCTTCGCAACTATTAGCCTCGTCTATCGGAACTTCTTTCATGCAAATATCGCAGGAAACTTGCTCAGGTTCTTTGGGAGTCATCTTGTCAGACATACCAGACAAGTCCTTTGTTTATCATAATGCAGAACGGTTAGTATCAGGCTTCATTCGGCACTTTTCATTGATCCCTGACAATAGATTGATCCCAGACAATAAGAGGATAGGTAACATATAAGAATAAACAGGGAACGCATTTTTACGATTTCAACCACTTTCTGAGTGTATTAGTTGTGGTTTGGCGCCGGTTTTAGGTACCACCTGACCGGGCTCGATCATGGTTGCCGGAGGCCTCGCATCCAGAAGTTCACGAGCACACTCGTCGCGAGCGTGCCGGATACGACAGCAACAGGAGGTCGAGCAGTGCGAGTTAGATCGGGCAGACCAGGCTGCCGAGCTTTTCGGTGAGCTTCATGTTTTCCGAGTAATCCACCGGGCAGTCGATTACGACGACGGTATCGTCGGCGATCGCCTGCTTCAGTATTGGCAGCAGGTCCGCCGCCGCTTCGACGCGGTAACCCTTCGCACCGAAGCTCTCGGCATACTTGACCAGGTCGGGATTGTTGAACTCGATCTGCGTGTCGCGACCGAAACGGCGATCCTGGTGCCACTTGATCAACCCGTACTCGCTGTCGTTCCAGACCAGGATCACGATCGCGACCCCGATCCTTAGCGCGGTCTCGATTTCCTGCGAGTTCATCAGAAACCCGGCATCGCCGGTGACCGTCAACGCGGTGCGATTGGGAAAGGCAAGCCTGGCCGCGATCGCGCCCGGCAGGCCGATGCCCATGGCCGCGAAACCGTTGGAAATGATGCAGGTGTTGGGGCGTTCCGCCTGGTACATGCGCGCCATCCACATCTTGTGCGCACCGACGTCCGAAACGACGATATCGTCAGGGTCGAGCGCCTTGCGCAGGTCGAGGATAATGCGTTGCGGCACCAGCGGGAAGGCATCGTTGTTTTCATGCTCGGTGAACTCGGCAACGATGGTTTCACGCAGCGACCTGGATTTCGATTCCACCTGCGGCTCGGCCTCGCCGGCAATGCCGTCGAGCGCGGCGTTGATGTCGCCGACCACGCCGCATTCGAGAATATAGTGCTCGTCGACCTCGGCCGGGCTCATGTCGACGTGAATGATTTTGGCGGCGTTGTGCTCGTTCCAGAGCCGCGGGTGATACTCGATCATGTCGTAACCGACGCAGATCACGACATCGGCGCGATCGAATCCGCAGGCGATATAGTCGTGTGCCTGCAGCCCCACCGTGCCCAGGGACAGCTCGTGCGAGAACGGGATAACGCCCTTCGCCATGAACGTGGTCGCGACCGGGATGTTCAGTTTCTCGGCAAACGACACCAGCGCCGTGCTTGCCCCGGCGCGAATCACGCCGTTACCCGCCATGACGATTGGAAATCCAGCCTGCGAAATTATTTTTGCCGCCTGCGTGATTTTTTGCGACGGCGGAACCGGCGACTTTGCGCTCTGTACCTTTAATGGTTGCTTGCCCTCGACCGGCATCTCGGCGACGTTTTCGGGAAAATCGATGAAACTGCCGCCCGGCTTTTCGGCCTGCGCGGCCTTGAACGCCTTGCGCACGATTTCCGCAACGATTTCCGGCTCGCGAATCTGCACGCTGTACTTCGATATCGGTTCGAACAGGTTTACCAGGTCCAACGCCTGGTGGCTTTCCTTGTGCATGCGCGTGGTGGCGGCCTGCCCGGCGATGCCGACGATCGGCGCGCGGTCCATGTTGGCGTCGGCAAACCCGGTGACCAGGTTGGTCGCGCCCGGACCCAGCGTCGACAGGCACACCCCTGCCCTGCCGGTAAGGCGACCGTAGACGTCGGCCATGAACGCGGCGCCCTGCTCGTGGCGCGTGGTGATAAACTTGATCGGGCTGCCGATCAGGGAATCCATGACATCGAGGTTTTCTTCCCCGGGGATGCCGAAGATGTACTCGACGCCCTCGTTTTCGAGGCAACGCACGAACAGTTCGCTTGCTTTCATACGGTTTTCTCCTTAGGTGGAAGCGGGGCGGTCGCGGTGGCGACCACGAACGGGCTGACCGAATCGTTGTCAAAAGGTGGTGCCATGAGTTCCCCCGTAAACTGTTGCTTGCAGTTTGACTGTTGTCAGAGTTCCAGTACCCCCCGAATTCAGCATTATTTTCAGAATTCTAAAATTCCGCTCCCCAAAACGAGAGACAAATGGCACAATCGCGCCCGAATTTTTAACCAATACGTATAAATCTCGGGAGGTAACATGGAAAACTTTAGCATGATGGAAGACATTATGACCTGGTTTAGCGAGAACGCCGCCGACTGGGGCATCAGGATCGCGATCGCGATCGCGATCTTCATCATCGGCAAGATCGTCGCGCGCATCCTCGCCAACGTCCTCGAAAAGGCAATGCGCCGGTCCAGGATGAGCGACCTGCTGGTCAGTTTCCTCGGTAACATCACCTACGGCATCCTTCTGATCGCGGTGGTGATCGCCGCGGTCGATTCGCTCGGCGTCAATGTCACCTCGTTCATGGCCATTCTCGGTGCCGCCGGACTGGCTGTCGGCCTGGCGCTGAAGGATTCGCTCGGCAACTTCGCCGCTGGCGTCATAATCATCATCTTCCGCCCATTCCAGATCGGCGACTACATCACCGCAGGCGGTACCGAGGGCACGGTCGATGAGATCGGCCTGTTCGCGACGCTGATGCACACCGGTGACAACCAGCGCATTATCGTGCCGAATTCAGCGATCATCGGTGACAATATCATCAACGCCACGACGCTGCCGACGCGGCGCATCGACCTCGTCTTCGGCATCGGTTACGACGACAACATCGGTCAGGCCAAGGACATCCTCAAGTCCATACTCGATGCGGACGAACGCGTCCTGGAGGACCCGGCGCCGGTGATCCGGGTCGGCGAACTGGGCGACAGCAGCGTCAACCTGCAGGTGCGGCCCTGGGTCCAGACCGGAGACTACTGGCCGGCGCGCACCGAGTTGCTCGAAATCGTCAAGATCAGGTTCGACGAGGCGGGCATCAGCATTCCCTTCCCGCAACGGGACGTGCACATGCACGAGGTCAGGTCGGTAGCCTGATCGATCGGGGCCGGGTGCGCCCGGCCCCTCGTTCAAAGCCGGCGCGGCAGGAACGACGTGGCGAAACTGGCCAGGAGCAGCAGCGCGGCCAGCAGCAGGTAAAAGGCCTCGATCGGCGCCACCAGCAGCACCAGCGACACCAGCAGCGGCGTAATTAGATTCGAGGCTTCGCGCCAGGTCGAAAATATCATCGTCATTTCGGTTCTTTCCCGCCCTCTCACCATGCGCATGAACGGAATGTTGCCGACCACGTCCAGCGCGGCGGCGCCGAACGACGCAATAACCCAGTACACCAGACCGACCGGCGTCGGCTTGCCGTTGATGAACAGCATGACCAGGGCGCCGGCGCAAATGGTCTGGGCCACGACGATCACGATGCGGGTGCCGTGCAGGCCCACCAGCCTGCGGGTCAGCGGGCTTAATAGCATCAATGCGCTGGTCAGCGATATTAGGCCCCCGGCCATCCAGCTCGGCAGTCCCGCTTCGATGACGTAGATGGGCCCGTAGATAAAGAGCGTCAGCCAGAACACGGAGCGCGTCAGCGTAATAACATAGGCGATGCGCAGCGCCGGCTGGGAAAAGTACCGGGGAATCAATTTTAACGGGTTCGACGAGGCGCTTTTCGCCTTGCTGATAACCTCGTTATGCCCGAGCCGCAGATACCAGAAGTAAGCCAGCGCGACCATCGACGACAGCATGGTCAACACGAAAGGCGTCCAGTGGCCGGCCTCGTTCCACATCCAGATCCCGAGCGTCGGGCCGATTATCCAGGCAACCCCGCTATAGAATATGCGGCGCGACTCGGTCAGGATCAGTTCGCTTTTTCCGATGTAGTCCATGATGTAAAGCGACAGGCAAACGGCGAATAGCGAGCCCGCGGCCTTTTGCAGGCCGATCGCCAGCGCCAGCTCGTAGCCGTCGCCAAACAGCAGGATCGCGGCGGATAACAACGAGAAGCCGCCCGCCAGGGTTACCACCCAGCGCCGTTTCAACCAGCGTTCCAGCGCTGCGAAATTGAGCGTGACCGTCAGCGTAATCAGCGACGCGAGCAGGTAGACCAGCGTCACCGCCTGCTTGGAGCCGAGCGCCTCGAACGCCAGCAGCGGGATGACGCCGACCAGCAGCGCCCGCGAGAAGCATTCGAAAGCGTTTAACCTGGCAAGGGGTATTCCCACGTCACCGGGAATGACCAGCAATGCGGAGGGTCTGGGTTGAATGGCGTTGTCCCGTGGTTGCGAATACCCGTGCAGCATAACAAAACGGTTGCAATGCCTGCGAAAAAATCCAGACGCTTCGGGCGGGCCGACCTTAGGGGTTCGTCAATCTGCCGGGGTGCGAACTAGGCGAAGGCCGCGAGCGGCTCGCCTTCGATCGTGATCCGGTGCATCAGGCGGCGTTCGCCGTGGTAATCGTTGAGCGCGCAGTGGTGCGTGGCGGGATTGTCCCAGATCGCCATAGATCCACGGCGCCAGCGGAAGCGACAGGTGAACTCGTTTTGCCGGGCGTGGGCATACAGGTAATCGAGCAGGGGTTGCGACTCCTCCTTCGTCCAGCCCTCGAACCTGACGGTGAAGTCGCCGTTGACGTACAGCGCGGGTCGGCCCGACAGCGGGTGCCGGATCACGACCGGGTGGACGGCATCCTGGGTCGCGGCCGCGGTGTTGCCGAGCCTGCCGCCGAGATCCTCCGTGTCGGTGCCCGCATAGGCACCCGCGCCGAACGCGTGCCGGCTCGAGTGCTCCGCCTTCAGCGTCGACAGCATTCGCTTGAGGCCGTCGGATAGCGCGTCGTAGGCCGCGTACATGCTGGCGAACAGGGTATCGCCGCCGACGCTCGGCACCTCGCGCGCGTACAGGATGGAACCCAGCGCCGGCAGCCCGTCGTAGGAATGGTCGGTGTGCCAGCTGGAGCCGATGTTCGCCTTCTGGTGCGGCTCCTTGCGCACCTCGGCAATCCTGGGGTGGGTCGCCACCGGCTGGAAAAACCGGTTGACGTTGATCGCGCCCCAGCGCTCCGCGAACGCGATGTGCTGATCCTCCGTTATATCCTGGTCACGCAGAAAGATGACCGAGTAGTCGACGAAGGCCTGGCGCAGTTCGGCGAACTGGTCATCGCCGACACCCGCGGCAATGTCGATCCCGTCGATCTCGGCGCCGAGTGCCGGGCTCAGGGGACTGACCTGTATCGTGCTATAGCTCGCATTCATGAGCGGATATTAAGTCCATGCGCGCTCGGTTACAATTTTTGTCGGGTAGCGATACCATGATTGGCTCAGCCGCAGGTCAAGACCGGGGATGGCGCCATGGTATATTTCGATTACGACGAAAATCACGACGGTGTAGCGCAGGGCAAAAGAATTACCGTGCTGGAGGGGCTTTCCGAGAACGAATGGCAAATGGTGATTCGCAACGCGCAAAATATCCCGTTCAGCGACGGATTGCATTCGCTGCCGCCGGTGCACCTGAAGGTTGGCGGTATCGACCTGAAAAGTTTCGGCGATCTCGATCCGGCTACCGAGGTGCAATCGCCGACCGATGGCGGCCCGAGCAAATACAACTGGAAACATCTGCGGGTCAGGGATGGAATGCTGATCGGCGGTGTTTTCGTCAATGCCCCGCTGGCGGCGAAGGCCGCGATCAGCCTCGCAGGTTGTACCGATCGAGCCTGCAGCCACGTGGAGCTGCACGACATCCTGCGTAAAGACGACAACCAGAATTCATAGCCTAGCGGTCAGCCTGCCGGGGTTTTATCTCGGTGCCGGGAGCCTCGGGTTCGGCGTCGACCAGTTGCTCGGGGAAACCGGGCGCGCGCAGATCTTCGTGGCAGGCGTCCTCGAGTCGCTTGACCACCATCGACGACCAGGCCCGGGGGCCGTACCTGGCGAGACCGTCGCGCATGATCTGTACCGCGAGCGGCGACATTTCCAGCGGCACGCCATATTTCTTGCCGAGGTCGTCGAACAGGGTCAGGTCCTTGACCTCGTGGTCCATCGTGAAGTTGATATTGTAGCTGCCGTTCAGGATCAACTGCCCCTCGGTTTCGTGCACGAACGAGTTGCCCGACGAGATCCGGATCGCCTCGTAGGCGACCGCGAGATCGATGCCGGCCTTCTTCGCGACCATGAAGGCTTCGCCGGTCGATATCAGCTGCACGCCGGCGAGATAGTTGGTCGCAACCTTCAGGATCGACGCGCTGCCGAGTTCGCCGGTATGCAGCAGGTTGCGGCCGATGGTCGTCAACAGCGGCAGCACCTTTTCGAAGGCGCCGCGCCTGCCCCCGACGAAGATCGCGATGTTGCCGGTGGCCGCGCGGTGACAGCCGCCCGAGACCGGGCAATCGAGCGCAATCGCGCCCTGTTCCTCGACGCGGGCGCCGATGCGGCGGATTTCATCGGCATCGGTGGAACTCATTTCGAGCCAGATCTTGCCGGGACCCATGCCCTCGAGTACGCCCCCGGCCTCTTCCATGACCTGCGCCGACACTGCCGGCGACGGCAGGCAGGTGATCACGACGTCGCAGGTTTCCGCCATTTGTTTGCCCGAATCGACCCAGACCGCGCCGCGGTCGATCAGCGCCTGCGCCGCGTCGATATCGACGTCGCGCACCCAGAGATCGTAACCGTTGCGCAACAGGCTACCGGCGAGTTTCGCGCCGACATTGCCAACACCGATAAAACCTATATTCATTGCATGCCTCACAGGTAATCAAGTTCGAAAGGATATTGCGACAACACCACCGGGCCCGCGTCGCTGAGCCAGACCGGCTGCTCCAGCTTGACGCCCTCGCGGCCATCGAGCCTGCCGACATAGCACTCGACGCAGACCACCATGTTCTCTTCGAATACGCCGTCATAGGCGCCCCATTCCTGGTCTTCCCGGTACCAGATGAACGGGTACTCGACGCCGAGACCGCAGCCGTGCGCGACGTCGGCATAGCGATTCGGTATACAGTCTTCGGGCAGCTGGAAGGCCTGGTCCGAATACTCGAGAAAACCGAGACCCGGCTGCAGCAAGGCGGTATTGTGCTGCATCTGCTGGTAAGCGAGCGCGTACAGCCGGCGCTGCTCGTCGGCCGGCCTGCCATCGCCAACCACCCAGCTGCGCGATATATCGTTGTAATAGCCCATCGGACCGATCAGGTCGGTATCGAAGGCGACCATGTCGCCGTCCTCGAAGACGCGATCGGAGGTTTCCTGGAACCATGGATTGGTGCGCGGTCCCGAGGTCAGCAGTCGGGTCTCCGGGTACTCGCCGCCGCGCTGTATGCTGCCGTCAATCAGTAGCGCCAGCGCATCGGTTTCGCGCATGCCCGGTTGCAAACGCTCGCGCATCGCGGCGACGCTTTGCTCGCAGGTCTGCAACGAGCGGCGCAGCGCCTCGATTTCGTCGCGCGACTTGATCGCGCGCGCCCGCTCCATGATGGGTTGACCCTCGACCAGCTGCAACGACTGGCGCTGGCTCTGCTGCACCAGCACGAGGTCGGCGCGATCGATGGCGAGCTTCTTCTCGCCGATGCCCTTTTCCCGCAACAGCGCTACCATCGACTCGGCCCAGCGCTGGCCCATCTCGACGCTGCGGCCGCCGACCGCCATGAAATCGGTGGTGAGCGAGGTGCGGATATCGCCGACCAGGCCGCGCGACAAGTGCGCCGAGCTCGGCAATTCGAACAGCACGGTTTCGCCGCTCGCGAACAAAACCGCGTAACGGCAGATATTGTGCATCGCCCAGACCTGCATGTTGCGCGTGCCGGTGGCGTAGCGGATGTTGACGGGGTCGAACAGCACGATCGCCGGGCAATCGGCCTGGTTCAGCCGCCTGCCGATCTGCTCGATCCGATAGGCCTGGATTCTACGCTGGGCGGCGGCGTCCACAATCGCCGCAGAATCATCGCTCATACTCGGTTAAACCTGGGTCCGGACTAGAGCCGAATGATACTAGCAGGGCCGATTAAAGCGACATCATTTTGCGGCGGGTGACGAATCGTGCGCATCGGCGTATTCTAGTCGGCACAAGAAAAGACAGTGGGGTGCGAACATGAACCTGGAGCGGGTCGTTTTCGGTTTCGTCATTATTCTGGCGCTAACCTTTACCTTCGCCTTCGTGATAGGCGATATCGACAACGCCAGCCACCACAACGTCTGGATGCTGACGATCGCAATCCTGATCAACCTGATCGCGACCGGGCTCAAGCTCGGCGATCGCTCCCAGGTCGGTGCGCTGCTGCTGGCCAGCAGCCTCGTCGTGGACGTGCTGTTGATCGCCGCGCGCGTGGTCTGGATCATCACCGAAAACGAGACCGCGACCGGACCCAGCCCGGAGTCGATGGCCAACATCGTATCGCTGGCGGGCGGCGCGCTGCTCGCCAGTCTCGTAACCGTGGTCATCCTGGTCGGCGATACGCTCATTTCGCGCCGCTAGGGTCCCGTCATGGCAACCACTTCAGAACTCGACCGGGTCTCGATGGTGGTGCTGCGCTACATGCGCGGGCCGATTTTTGCGCTGATCATCGTTTACGCGATCGGGATTACCGGCATGGCGCTGATGCCGGGACAGGACGCCGACGGCAATCCCGCGCACATGAGCCTGTTTCACGCGTTTTATTTTTTTACCTTTACCGCAACCACGACCGGTTTTGGCGAAATACCGACCGAGTATACCGACGCGCAGCGGCTGTGGGCCATCGTCTGCATCTACATGGGCGTGGTCGCATGGCTTTACGCCATAGGCTCGATTTTTCGCCTGGTGCAAAACCCGCATTTTCTGCTGGCGCTCAACGAGCATCGCTTCGCGAGGTCGGTGCGCGGCATCAAGGAACCCTTTTTTATCGTCTGCGGCTTCGGCGATACCGGCAGCCTGCTGGCGCGCGGCCTCAACGACAACTGGTTGCGCGGCGTGATCATCGATATCGATCCGGAACGCATCAAGGCGTTGAAACTGCGTGACTATAATGCCGATATGCCCGGGCTGTGCGCCGATCCGACGGTGCCGAAGCACCTGATCGATGCCGGGGTGCGCATGTCCAACTGCAGGGCGCTGGTGATACTCACGGTCGACGAAGAGATCAATGCGCGCATCTCGACGATGACGCGCTTGCTGAACCCGGATTTACATATTCTTTGCCGCTCGAGCTCGAAACGGCATATCACGCAGCTGAAATCGCTCGGCAACGTGACCATCATCAACCCGTTCGAAATCTTCGCCCAGCTGTTGAGCATGGCGATCACCGCGCCGCGGCTGCACAACCTGAACGGCTGCCTGGTGCGCAACCCGGAAGCGAGGCTGGGTCAGCCGGTCCAGTTGCCGACCGGGGACTGGATCATCTGCGGTTACGGCCGCATGGGGAAATGGATGTACCGGCATTTCGTGCGCAACGGCATCAAGCCGGTGATCATCGACCCGAAGGCCGCGAACATCGAGGGCGCCGCGCGCATCATAAATGGTCATGCCACCCGCGCGTCGTTGAAGGCCGCGGGTATCGATCGCGCGGCCGGCGTCGTCGCCGGTACCGACAACGACCATGCCAACCTCAGCATCCTGATGAGCGTGCACGAGCTGAAACCGAATGCGTTTACCATCGTGCGCCAGAACGACCATGCCAACCAGGTCGCCTTCGACGCCGCGCGCGCGAACCTGGTGCTGCAATCCAGCCTGACCACCGCACGGCGCGTGCTGAAGCACCTGATTTCGCCGCAGGTACAGATTTTTGTCAACTACCTGCACGACCAGGGGGAAGATATCTGTGGGCTCGCGGTGAGCCGGCTCAAGTCGATGATAGGCGACAATCCGCCCCACCTGTGGCAGGTAAAAATATGCGCCG